>NZ_LZPK01000010.1:0-37216 GCF_001729375.1 Methanosarcina sp. A14
TTATTTACTGCTTTTTACTTTTATTTACTGTTTTTTACTTTTATTTACTGCTTTTTACTCTTATATACTGCTTTTTACTCTTATTTTTTGCTTTCTGTTTTTGTTTTCATTTCATAAGCGTTACGGATCATTCATTATTTTTTTTGTTTAAGCATCAACAATATAACCCTTAACAAAAAGTTTTTCATTGATATGAAAAACATTTTTATATAGTTGCACAGATTTAATAGATATAAAACAAGCTATAAAAATAAATCCTATTACTTTCAGCTTTTATTATTAAGTTTAAGATAAATTAGATGAATTTACCTTAATAAATGAAAAGAAGACAGTTTTTACAAAAAATCATGAAAAATCCAGCCCGAAATTTCGATTACCTGCTATTTAGAAAATTGAAATAAAGAAAAGGAGAATTTTGATGAAACGCCTAAATTTGTTTCCGATACTTTTTACGCTTATACTGCTTCTTCTGGTTTCAAATCTCGCAGCAGCGCTGATTGATGCAGAGGCTGCCAAAATCCCTTATCAAGTAAACAACTCTGACCGAATAGTTATTGGTACAGTCAGCAAGATTGACACATATAGCAGCTACACAATTTATACCGTTAAAGTTAAAGAATGGCTCTATAATCCTATTCCTGCAGAGACCATAAAAATAAGAAGTAAAATAGGGACTAATCTAACTGTGGAAGATGAAGTCGAGTTTGCCCAGAACGAATCTGCCCTTTTGATGTTAAATGACGGAAATCTCGATGAGCTACTTTTTAGAGTACCTTTGGGAATAAAATATCCTGTTTCAGATAGGGATGCAGTAATCGAGGAGTTGAAAGCTCAGGGTAAATGGCAAGAAGAAAATCAAACCGAAAATAAGACAAGCGAAACCGGAATGAAAGAGAATACAGGAACAACAGGCGAGCAGGAAGAAAGTTCCAATCAAACCCAGAAATCAAACACTACTCCTTTCATGAGCCCTGTCTGCATGCTTGCAGTAATGCTTGGTGTAATCATATACGTAAGAAGGAAAAACTAACAATGACTCTTCGTTATTTTGTATGGGCTGAAAATAAAGAGCAGGAGAATTTTAATGAAACGCCTAAGTTTGTTTCTGATACTCTTTACATTTATACTGCTTATTTTAGCTCCAACCCTTGCAACAGCCTTATTTACTCCAGAAGCTGCCGAAATTCCGTACCAGATAAACAACTCTGACCGTATTGTTATTGGCACAGTAAGTGAGATTGATGTAGCTGACTATTACACTAACAACACAATTACAGTTAAAGAATGGCTCTACAATCCTCTACCAACAAAGACCATAATAGTAAGGACTAATATAGGGGCCAATGCCTCTACTGAAGACGAGGCAGAGTTTGCTAAGAACGAATCCGTACTCCTTATGTTAAAGGATCAAAGACCCGATAAGGGAGTTTTTTATATGTCTCTCGGCTTTTTGGGAAAACACCCGGCTACGGATAGAGATGCAGTAATCAAAGAGTTGAAAGCTCAGGGTAAATGGTCGGAAAACCAAATTGAGAACAAAACAGACGAGACCGAAATTATAGAGAATATTGAAACAGTAGGCGAGAAGAAGGAAAGTTCCAATCAGACACAGAAATCAAACCCCACTCCTTTCATGAGTCATGTCAGTGTGATTGCAGTAATGATTGGGGCAATCATATACATAAAAAGAAATCAATAAAAACTGCGTAAGGAAAGTTTCTGCAACCTTTATAAAAAGAGCGTGTCCAAAATCATTGACTTAATTTTAAGACACGCTCTTATTTAACCTGTATGAGTTTTTAAATTCAGTCCAAACGTACAACTCTTAAAAGAGACTTAATCGGGACATTAAAGATTGTATCTACACCTTTTTTGTCGACCAGTACTACTACAACTCTTGGTTTTGCATTCATATCTCTCAGTTGCTCAATCACTTCCATACTGGTTGAACCGGTGGTAATAACATCATCCACGATGACGCAGTTTTTACCGGCAACTGATCCGAAATTCCTGCTTATGGTCCCTTTGCGTCCTGTGCTAGCGGTCTCCTGCCCTTTGCGGTGATAAATAGCTAAATCTGCACCCAGTTCATATGCCATCATACTTGCCAGAGGAATACCATTGGCTGCAACGCCAACAACCACATCTACTTCAGTATTTGTTTTTCCCAGGGTCTCGAGTACAACATCGCAGAGTGCAAGCGAAATGTTATGAAGACGTTTAGCACTTTTCCCTATGTTGCTCCAGTTTACGGAAATATCTTTTGGAGCGGGAGCTGCTACTTCTTTTTTTGAACGGGTTAAAAGCCAGGTAACGGTTTCCCTTGAAACATTGAGTTCCTCGGCGATCTGACCGGTTACAAGCCCGTTGCTTTGCAGTTCCACAGCTTTCTGTATTAAATCGTCTATATCCTTCATGCCTCCATGCCCACCTGAAATTTTTATCCGGCTGTATTTCCGGGTTTCCAAATTAAGATAATATTATAATATCAATTATATCAATTTCTTATATCAATTTCTTCAGCTTAAGATTAACTCTTTTACAAAACACTACCTGTAAAAAGAGTGTACGAAAAACATTGAAAAATTGGTACATACATCTACCAGATGTATTAACCTTTATTTTTCTCCAGTACCATCTCAAGATAAGAAGTCCTGATAGAATCCTTTTCTCCGGCACCAAACTGTTTTAGTAATTCAAATAACTTTGCCCTTGAAGTTTCGAGCTCTTTTTCACTTTCAGCCACAATTTCGACTTCAAGAAATTCTCCAAGCCCTTCAACGGCATCGAGGCAAACAGTAATCTCTCCCGCCCTGAAAACGTCCCTTTTTTTACGGACTACTCCGGCTTCCGAAAACCCAAGGGCATGAAGTATTTGTGTTGTGGTGGCCTCGTCTACAGGAGTTTCGAATTCTTCCCGGGTCTTGGAGATCCCATCAAGTTTGGGGCCTTTATAAGTCATCACAGCCTGATCATTCAGGGAACGGATCCTGAGCGCTTCATCGGTTTTTGCAAAATCCCTATAAGGAGCTGCAAAATAAACGTCGGACTGGTTCTCAACTCCAAGTTTTACTGCCCCGATTTTTTTTAGGATCGGGAGGGCTTTTGAATGGTCTGCTCTGACCTTGACCTCGATTTCAATCATAATTTTCAGGCATCTCCAGTTAAATACGGTTAAAATTGGTAAACATTGTGACAAGGTATTTGTAGCTAGTATTTATGACTAGGCACTTTGTCTTCTAGACACTTTGCTTTGCTAAAAACTCACCTCAGTACTCTAAAAAAATGGAGTCCGGAAAATCCGGATCTTTCATGAATCTTCGGGGGCGAACTTGGTGCCGTAGTAGATCATACCACCTTCACCGTCTTCCCCAAGCTTGCGAAATACGGATCTCACCCTCATTCCAATGTGAATTTTATCAGGATCGCAAATTACCTGCGAAGTCAGGCGGGGACCTTCATCAAGCTGAATTATCGCAAGAGTGTAAGGAGTCTGGTCTTCAAAACCTTCCGCAGCTGTATGAATTATTGTATATGATATTATTTCGCCAGTGCCTTTAAACTTATAAGGCTCAATATGACCTATACGCCTACAGTTTACGCAAAAATTACGCGGGGGATAGTAATATTCCCCACATTCTTTACAGCGGGTACCTTCAAGGTTATACCTGCTGCCGAGACTTCTCCAGAATCGTGGAACAGAAGACATCGGATCTCACCTCTCCCTCGAGAAAATATGCACTACTGCTGTTGCTCCTGACCCTCCTACATTGTGGGTCATACCGTACTCTGCGCCTTCGACCTGACGCTTGCCTGCTTCTCCGCGCAGCTGGGTTACGATTTCTACAGCCTGTTTTATGCCGGTTGCCCCCACAGGATGCCCGCAGGCTTTGAGGCCGCCGGATGTATTAACAGGAATTCTGCCTCCGATTGCGGTTTCACCATTTGCTGTGACAATTCCGCCTTTTCCTTTTTCTGCAAATCCCAGGTCTTCAATTGCACAAATCTCAGCAATTGTGAAGCAGTCATGCACTTCTACAAGGTCGATGTCTTCAGGCTTCAGTTTTGCCATGGAATAGGCCCGCTTTGCAGCCACCACGGTTGCATCGAGGGTTGTTATATCTCGCCTGTCATGAAGCGCAATTGTATCACTTGCCTGAGCAGTTGCCCTGATATAAATTGGAGTATCTGTATACTTGTGCGCAATATCCGCTGGGGCAAGCACAAGAGCTGAAGCACCATCTGTTATTGGGGAACAGTCAAAAATGTGTAAAGGATCGGCTACCATTATAGAGTTCAACACATCATCCACAGTGATTCTGTTTTTATACTGAGCAATGGGATTTAAAGAGCCGTTTTTATGATTCTTTACGGCAACTTCGGCAAGCTGTTCGCTGGTAGTCCCATACCTGTGCATATGCAACCTTGCAATCATTGCATAGATCCCGGGAAAAGTTGCTCCTGCCATCCCTTCCCACTCCCGATCAGCCGCTGCTGCAAGAGCTGAAGACGCTTCCTCAGACCCCACATCAGTCATTTTTTCTGCTCCTGCTGCAATCACGATATCATTATAACCGGAAGCTACAGCCATGATGGCTTGTCGAAGGGCAAGCCCACCCGATGCACAGGCAGCTTCAACTCGAGTAGCCGGGACATGCAAGTTCTTAGAAAGTCCCGAATAGTCAGCTATAAGAGCCCCTATATGTTCCTGATCAATAAATCGGCCTCCACTCATGTTTCCTACGTAGAGAGAGTCGATTTCTTTTCCACCAATGCCTGCGTCTTCGAGTGCTCCAGCCCCGGCTTCTACCACTATATCCCTAAGGGACTTTCCCCAGAGTTCTCCGAACTTGGTATTCTTTACTCCGATAATTGCTACATCTCTCATATTCTTCACTCCGTTTTCATGACCGGCGGATCTTCCCTTTATGTTTGGCATATCTCGCATAGTCAATATATATAGGATCTTTAATCAGTTCGGAAACCGTCGGAGCCCTGTTTCGGATTTCCTCAATCCTATCTGTAACCGTTATACTAAAAGCATCAGACCCTGCACCTGACCCAAAGGCAGTCGCGAAAATCCTGTCTCCTGGTTTTGCCTGATCAAGGGTTGCAGCAATTCCCATAAGAGCGGAACCTGAATACGTGTTCCCGATTTTTGGAACTACAAGCCCTGGAGCAATCTGGGCCTTGGTGAAACCCAGGATTTTTGCAACTTTGGTTGGGAATTTTCCGTTTGGCTGATGGAAAACCGCATAATCGTAATCATCAGGCTTTGTTCCGAGTTTTTCCAGAAGCCCTTTTGCGCCGTTAGTCACATGCTTGAAGTAGCCTGGTTCTCCTGTAAAACGGCCTCCGTGCTCAGGGTAGGGCATTCCTTCCCTCCTCCAGAAGTCAGGGGTGTCAGTTGTAAAAGAATAAGTATCTTCAATGATTGCGGCAAGCTCGGATTCTTTTTTCCCAATAAGGCAGGCAACTCCTCCTGCAGCTGCAGTGTACTCGAGGGCATCACCTGGAGCCCCCTGGGAAACATCGGCTCCTATAGCCATGCCCAGGTCGATCATCCCTGAACTTACCAGTCCCATACAAGCCTGAACTGCGGCTGTCCCTGCCTTACATGCAAACTCGAAGTCTGCTGCAGTCATGTTTGGGGTTGCTCCTATAGCCTGGGAGACAATTGTGCTTGTTGGTTTTACAGCATAGGGATGACTCTCCGAGCCCGTATATACAGCCCCAATCCTCTCCGGATCAATCCCGCTTCTTGCCATCGCGTATCTTGCCGCTTCCACAGCTATAGTTGCTGCGTCTTCATCAATATCAGGCACGGATTTTTCATATACCATAAGGCCACTTTTAAGAGCATCTGCATTATCACCCCATACTCGGGCGATTTCTTCAACTTTGATACGGTATCGGGGGACATAAGCACCGTAAGATACGATTCCAATAGTCATTATTTCCACCTGTTTTTGAATGTTTCAGGGCATCAGAATTCAGGGTTTATTCCCTGGCATAGTATTGACTGTATTTTCTCAGTAACTGGACAATCTGGTCAAGATCCATCATAGTAGCGACCAGGGGGATGCGGTCGACTTCTGCCATTTTGATTGCAACAGGCTCGACTTCTTCTTTTCGAATCCCATGAAGTACCACGGCACCAGGCTTAAGGTTGGTAACCCGGATGGCCACCATTGGGGATTTTCCGGTGCTGACCTTCGTAAAGATCATGGCTCTGTCAGTACTCCAGCCATAGAGCTTCTGAAACTCATGGGAAGAAAGTTCAAGGATTGCTCTCTGGCTGTCAATGACAGAGAAACCATAAAGAGGCCTTTCAACCCCTTTGTAAACAATATCTCCTTCAATAAGATTGACCAGTTTAGCAAGCTGTATCGGGATCGTATACTCGTATGTTGAGTAAATGGATTTCGTACCGCTTTCGGCATTAAGTACAGATTCGTAAGCGTGAATTTTTTTGCTTCCCCGCTCCATATCAATTTCAAGTAAACACTCAACAATTTTTTTTATGATTAGTGTTCCTGGAGACTTTCGTCTCCCACTTTCATAATCACTGATAACGGAGGGGGAAACCTTAAGATAATTTGCAATGTCGGTCTGGGATATCTCAAAATTCAATCTCCATTTTTTGAGCGACTCTCCCGGCTTTTCCGAAAGGGTTATATCTCCAGCCATTTTTTCCGCCAGACGATTGCGCAGATTTTCTGAGGATTCATTAGATGTCATGACTCACGTACTCTAAGAGGAAACATTACCTTATATATCTAACGAATATGAATTCGGCAATTGTCGCAGGACTTCTGAATCAATGTACTGCAAATGCTCTTAAAAAAATTTATAACGCTTGTAAAAGAATTAGTATATGATGTCAACCGATTCGTCCAATCAGGAAATAAATGTCTCAGACCTTCTTCTATATATCAACTGCCCGAGGAGGGTATACTTTGTCAATCGAGGCTTTGAATTGTTTTCGGAAGTGACCGCCTCCAGGCTTGAAAGAATAATCCTGAAAGAACTCTCTTTGAATTACCCTGAAGTTGTAAAGGAGTGTTCGTTAAACGCCGATAACCTTCATGAAGAGCTTGAAATTTCCCTGGCAAAGGTATGTACAGACCTCCAACTCCTGTTTCCGCGAGAACTCGCAGGTGTTACAAAGGAGATTTTAGAGGAAGGAGAAGCGCGGGCAAGAGCTAAACTTCCCGAAATTGCAGCCAACTTGCGGGGAGCACTTGAAGAATTTGGGAAAGAGCCTATGCTTGCGGCACTCACGCCTGTTAAAACCGAGCCATTTCTGTCCTCAGAAAGACTCAACCTCAAAGGTGTTCCATCAAAACTCGTTTGCTTTGAAGGTGTGCAGGTTCCGTCAATATTAAAGCCCGGAAGCTGCCCTGAAAATGGAGTATGGTCTTCTGACCGGATACATGCCGCAGCTTTTGTCCTGCTTCTGGAAGCCGAAAATGGAAAAGAAGTTCCCTTTGCTTTTGTGGAGTATGTAAGTTTCGGCCTGCTCCGAAGGATGGCTGTTCGAAGCTCGGATAGGCGGGAAGTGCTCAAAATCTGCAGAGAAGTGAAAAAAATTAAAGATGGAATTATGCCTGAGAGAAAAGAAGAAAAATTCTGTAAGGAGTGCAATTTTTCAGAACACTGTATTTCAGAGTCTTCCCTTATGTCGAAATTTTTCTGAATTAAAAGTAGATGGAAAAAGATTACAACACAATGCATTGGCCATCAGTTAAGATATTTTTTGCCTGAAAGCTATCGATTTTGCATTAGAATCCGGCCTTAAATTTTGGCCTGTTTACATGAAATCGATGCTTTGCTCCACCTCACAATTTATTAAAATATTTAACAAATGCTATAGAAATGGAGAGAATTATCACGATTCCTCACTTAAACGAGACACACGCAAAACAATGGAAAAAGAATACAACGCAATGAAAAAAGCCGTATTGAACATGTTAAATGATAGTAAAAAAAGTTACACAACTTAAGAATATAATCCAATGACATCACCAGTTTGATTTTCAAGGGCTTAAATCCCAAGTTCTCAAAGCCGCAAATTACGATTTTTTTCAGATTTTTTATAGTTGCTACAGGCTGAATTAAATATATACATCATTAATTTATAACTATATATATTCTTTTTTTATATATAAAGGAATGTGAGTCGGGGCATATACTCAAATAAATAATTTATGACCAAATCATCAAACAATAAAAATATCAAAAAGTAATCCAGACTCAAAATCCGCTTGAAAATTGCATTGTTAGAGACTTTGGACACAAAAGTTATAAGGAGTTAAAAAAGAGGAAGTTATGGAGTTAAAAAGTACTTTCCAGGTAACCCAAACTCCATAAAACATGCCCTAAGAGGCACGATTAAGTTAGCTTTGCGCATTAAGCTTACCTGATTTTGCCTCCTAGGGTTAAAAGGGGGATAGAATATGAAACATGGTAAAAGAATATTGATAGGATCACTTGTTTTGACGATATTGCTTATTGGAGTAGTATTTGTAGCTTCGGCATCTGCCAACGATTCCCAGAAAACATTATCAGAAGATGAAATTTCGGGAACAACTGATTCTAACGATGCACAAATACCTGATATTGGCCCCCAAATTTTTGAGAGTTTGAAAAATGATCCTAATGTCTTAGCGACAAAAGGACAGATTCCAAACTATACCACTCAGGTAGATAAACAAAATTGGCTGAGTAAACTTGATAATAGTAGAGTTCTCTTGGATAAGGATACGAATATGAAATTATACTTGTATCCAAAAGGGCCTGTTATAGGCTACAGTTGGGATGTTAATGGTTATTTAGAGGTTAATTTTTATAAAGGTATGAATGTTACAGATTCTCAAATTAATGAAATCTATAATCTTATAAATAAAAGAGCAAATGAAGCATCTGTGCAAGAAGTTCCTGTCGTGTTCTATAAAAACGATTTTTTCAAGGATGAAGTTAGTGGTTACGACTCTTACTATCGTCCAATAAATGGTGCTATAAAAGTTACCGGTGAAACTGGTTCCTCTGGAACAATAGGGTATGCCGCGAAAACAAGTTCTGGAACTAAAGGATATGTAACTGTACAACACCTTGGAACTTACGTGGGTTATGATATGTATCAGCCGGTATCAGATGCGGCAGGATCTGTCAGCAAAATTAGTGGTCATCATGCAGATGCATGTTTCGTCCCTTATAGCAATGTGGCTGCAAAAATACATATTGGTGGTGGTTCAACTGCAAATGTTTATAATTACGTGAAAACAATTCCCAATAGTGGATGGGTAAACTGGAAAGTGTATATATCTGGTGCAGCTTCTGGAGTAAAAAGTGGATATATAAAGGGTGCTGGACTGACACTTACCGAAGGTGGAGGGCCATATTATAACATGGTAAAAACAAATTATAGTTCAACGAATGGAGATAGTGGAGCTCCAATCTACCGTATATTATCAGGTAACTATATAGTTTTAGGAATTCACAAAGGTACATTTAATGGTTATAAATGGTTCTCTCCAGTTTCTGGAATTAATTCTGATTTAGGTGTCCTTCCAATTAAAGCTTGAAAAGGCTATATCTAATATTTGTTTAATTTTTTTAGTGATGGAGGAACATTTCTAAATATACACACTTGAAGTAGAAAATCCGATCAAATAGGCTTATGATCAAACTTACCAACAAAACAGTTAGATGCCTATTAGTACGGATCATTCAATTTAATTTCGCAAGTTCTTCTTTTTAGAGTGATAAACATGAAAAAAATAAAATTTGTCCTCATATATTTAATGGAATTTCTTATGATTTTTTATTGTACTACAGGAACTGCTTTTGGAGTAAATTTAACTGATAATAAGTCAGTTCAGTCAGGTGATAACTTGAACACTGGAATCACTAATGTAAATTTTGATTACTATAAGTACTTCTTTGGTCTGGATTCATATGGGAATACTGTAATTACCAGATACGGCAAACTCCCTTTACTGGAAACTGAAGAACAAAAGGAAAGCTGGAATTCAACCCTTGAAGAACTCAGTAATAAAATAAAAGATCCTCTTGCCTCCAAATACATGTATCCTCAAGGAGAAGTAGTAACATGTGGAACTAATGAAAAAGGATACTTTGTAATTTTGTTCAAGTATGGTAATGTTGATGAGCCGTTAATGGATGAAATATACGTTCTAATAGATAATTCTGCAAAAGAAATGAAAATAAACGATATTCCGGTAGAATTCGGATACGGAACTTATAGGCAGGAAATTACATTAAATTCAGAACAAGGCATCTATTACTGGTTTGGAGAAAATATGGACAATCTTTCTGAATCAGACATACATATAATTCAAGAGATTATGAAGGAAAAACCAACCACGCCAGTACAAAAAATAGTTGCAGCATATGGAAAAATTCCTCTTCTAAAAGACCAGAATGAAATAATTACTTGGGCAGATAAGTTATCTGCAATTGCTGGTAGTACCCAGAACAAAATCAATCCATACATGGAAAGAGAACAGGTAATAGTATATGGAGGAGAGCTCACTAGATTAGAAGTAGGGATTAACGAAACTTTACCTTCAAAAGAAAAGAATACTATAATAAAAGAGATTTATCAGATTATTGACGAAGAAGCAAGAAGACAAAATATAACTGATGTTCCGGTTATTTTTGACGAAGGCGTATTTATTAATGAAGTCGCAACTGAAGATACAGAAGCCGAAGAAACTAACTTATCATTATCTGAAGAGGAAAAAACACGAGAACTCAATAATTCAAAGGACAATAATTCTGAGTCTGATAATGTTAGTAGCTCAAGTGGAAATGAATCGAGTAAAAAGAACTCCACTCCAGGCTTCGGATTATTGAGTGGTTTGGTCTGCCTTTGTGGAGGATGGAAGTTCGGTAAGAAGTAGATGCCAAAATGGAGTTTAATGTCGTTACTTATTTGGACTGAACTAGTATGAAAGACAAAGATGCCTAGGGAAAAAAGAAGAAAAATAAAATTATACAAACAACACCTATTGATAATGTTTCAATATTTACTTTTATGAATACCAATTTTTAGTGCAATACCTCCACCTTGAACCCTTTTTTCGAGCCTACTACAGCATTAAATAAGCCAGCTACAATATGCCCTATAAAGTATCCAGATACTCCATAAAATATAGGTAGGCTGAGTACAGCCCATTTCCCGAAAATTAAGGAAAAAATTCCGAATTTTTTTGGCATAGAAATTCCCATAAAAGCAGCGATTGTTGTAAAAAACCCAAAAACTAAACCCATTGTTCCATAAAGGATTGTAAGGATTTTTCCAAATCCGGCTGAATCAATTTCTTTTATGATTACCATGATATTCCCCCAATAACTCATATTTTTTGCAATTTATATAATTATGGTACTATTATTTTTGGAATAAACATTTGAAAGGACTATTTTCAAGTTTTTTTAAAAAATTTATAGACCCCTTGAAAAATGATTAGTTTTTTAAGGGATATTATATCTTATTTGCCCAATTAAATGTAGTGTCAGCCCTCCTCCCGTTAAGGTACATTTATTAAAAGATCTATTTGCTGTTTAAAGGATTTAAGTACTTTAATTGGTAAATTAAACGTTGATTTTTCCTTACTTTTAACATTGAATTTTGTATGGATGAAAATGACATCAGATGCCTTATTTATAAATAAACATAAATTGTAAAAGAATAAAGTATTTATCTCGCTCTCTTCTTGATTTAAAAGAGTATTATAGATTATTTATTTAAAAAATTGATTTTTAGAGTGTACCTTAATTGGGGAAACTCTAAATGCATACCTATTATCCAAAATAAGCATTTTATACCCTTAGTTTTAGTACTGATTTGGAAGGACCCTAAAAATTTACGAAAAGCCAAGACTTTGCAAAGGAATTTTTGGTCAAGCTTTTTTTTAAAAAGCTTGAGCCAAAGCCTTTTAAAGGTGAACCTCTCTCAATCTGCATGACATGTCCAGACCAGCATATCTTGGAAAAATGCTTCTGCACTGGTGTGAGGCCTGTAATGTGCCTGTGCTAGGGAAAAAGTGCGGATGCGGTAAAAGTACAAAAAAAGTTGAGGTAACCCCTCCAGGGGATATCCGTCCTGCTTTTGATTATGATATAAAACGCATAAACTCGGTTTCGGAAAAACAGTTCAATGAGCCACTTATACCTGAAGGGCACCTTGTAGTGCTAAATAAAGCTCCGTATGAAGACCGTATGGATGAGATTATAGTTGACGGAGAAGTGCTTGCGTCTCTCAGATTTGAAATAGAAAGCTGTGAATGGGTCCTGCTTCCAAGGCTCGAAGGAGCAAGAAGGCTTTTTCAGGGAAGGGATAGGAAAGCCCTGAAAAAATGGGTTGTTATCGATCAGGCAGTTGTACCTTTTATCCTGGAAAAAGGAGCAAGTGTTCTGGCGCCCGGGGTTCTTGATGCCGATCCTGAACTCAAAAAAGAAGATGAGGTAGTTGTACTGAACCCCGACGGGGAAGTAATCTGCTGTGGGCGGGCCCGAATGACAGGAAAGGAAATGCGTGAGGAAAACCACGGGCATGCAGTAAAACCGCGCTGGAGCAGAAACCCAGAGCCTCAAAAAACAAAACTCGGAGGGCAGACCTGGGAAGATGCCGTAAAAGCCAACGAAAAAATTCTGGACGGCATGATAGAAAGGTCCCACGCATTCATAAAAAATGTCGCAAGAAGCATGGATTTGAAAGTAAGCGTATCCTATTCCGGAGGAAAGGATAGCCTTGCTGTGCTCCAGCTAGTTAGTGAAAGTCTTGACGATTACGAGATTATGTTTGCAGATACCGGGCTTGAGTTTCCGGAAACCATTGAAAACGTCAAACAGGTTGTAGAACACTACGGGAAAAAACTCAGGACATCAAGTGCAAGAGACGCTTTTTGGAATTCAATAAGTGTTTTTGGCCCTCCTACAATGGATACTCGCTGGTGCTGCAAGATCTGCAAACTCGGGCCGATCACCCGGTTAATTGATGAGAACTACGAAGGTGGATGCCTTAGTTTCATAGGGCAACGCCAGTATGAATCCCATGCCCGTTCAATCAGCAAGAAAGTCTGGAAAAATCCCTGGGTGGGAAATCAGGTAGGAGCATCCCCTATACAGGAATGGACAGCTCTTCATGTTTGGCTTTACCTTTTCAGGACAAAAGCTCCCTATAATCCGGCTTATGAAAAAGGATATGACCGGATGGGATGCTGGCTCTGTCCATCTTCCTCTCTTGCAGATTTCTTCCAGCTTGAAGAAAGCCATCCCGACCTTGCAAAAAAGCTGAACTCCCGTCTCCTTGCCTATGCCGAGAAAATGGGGCTTTCTCTTGAGTGGGTAAAGTACGGTTTATGGCGCTACAAGCGATATCCTCGTGTTCTCCAGAAACTTGCTGAGAAAAAAGGAATTTCTCTTATTCCATCCCAGGAGGCTCCAACAGAGCTTCATTTTGAAGTAGCAACAGGGTACAGGCCCTGCAAAGCAGGAGGAATATCTGCGGATGGAAGCTTCGGGCAGGCAATTGATATAGAAACCCTGAAAGAAACCGGAATGCTTTCACCCATCGGAAAGGCTTCTTTCATAGAAGGAGCCGCATCGGTAGCTTTCAGAGAATCCAGGGCACAGGTTTTTGCCTCAGGGAATGTTAATGGGAGAAGTGAGAACGAAAAAGAGCTAAAAAAACTTATGAGAATTGTTGAGCTCTCAGTAAGAAGGGCTTTACTCTGCCAGGGATGCGGAGTTTGCGTGGGTCACTGTGAGCATAATGCGATTGAAATGAAAGAAAAGAAGGTAAGGATTAAAGAAAACTGCATTCATTGCGGAGCATGTATTGAAGTTTGTCCGCTTGTTAAATTTATTTAAACTCTTTCATAAACTCTTACATTTACACGAATTAGAACGGAGTACTTTGCAGAAAGAAAAAGTGAAAATCCAGATAGAGGTAAATGTAAAACTTCAAAAAAGCAAAATTAATAATCAAAAGGTAAGCATAATAATCAAAAGGTAAGCTTAATAATCAAAAGGTAAGCTTAATAATCAAAAAAAAGACAAACTCAATAATCAAAAAGGCTTTTCTGGCCTATCCTTTTTTGAAGTTCTCCTACCCTGATACCTACACGCCTGAACTCAGTTCGGCTTTCCGAAAGGAACTCATTAAGGATTTCGCGAGTCACCTCGAGAAGAGTTTCCTTTGAATAGGCCGGGTGGTTTAGTGTACGGCTTTTAGTGTACATCCTGAACTTTGAATTTATGACCGTAATAGTTACAGTTTTGAAGGAAAGCTCCCTTGAATCGAGTTTTGAAATTACATCCCCTGCCAGCCTGTCAAGTAGCTGAGAGATAAGATTAACGTCGAGGGTATCCTCAGGCAGAGTTGCGATCCTTCCTATCTGTTCAGAGCCTTCCCTTTCTTTCAGGGGAGAATTATCGATACCTGACGCAGCCTGTTTAAGCCAGACTCCTCGAGTTTTTCCGAAAGTTGAGATCAGGTCAATAACATCATGTTCAGCAAGATCTTTTATTGTGACTATGCCCATTTCCTGCAGTTTTCCTGCGGTTACATTCCCTATTCCCCAGAGTTTAGACACCTTGAGAGGCCAGAGAAATCTCTCGAGTTTATCCGGACTTATAACAGTAATCCCATCGGGTTTCTGGACAGAGGATGCCATTTTGGCAATAAGCTTATTTGGGCCTACCCCCACCGAACAGGTCAGCTTCTCTTTATCCTTTACTTCATTCTTAATCTGGTTTCCAATCTCAAAGGCAAGGTTAAAATCCCCACCTGTTTTTTCGGTAATTTCCAGGAAGGCTTCGTCTATGCTTATCTGTTCAAACGCTTCCCCTGTCTCCCTTGCATCCGCATAACTCCTGAGAATTTCCATAACCCGGTCCGAGACAGAAGTATAGAAATCCTTTCGTACAGGCAGGAAAACTGCTTCAGGGTTCAGTTTCTTTGCCTTTGAACATGGCATGCCTGCCTTGATCCCGGACTCTCGTGCGGTATAATTACAGGTACTTACAGCCCCACTGAGCTCGCTTCTTCCGGAAAGCATGCAGACAACGATGGCTTTTCCCTGAAGTTCAGAGTTTTCCCGCTCTTCAATCGCTGCATAAAAAGAGTCCATATCTACATGGAGAACGATACGCTGCATCAAAAAAAATAGGTTGGGAAGATTTGTATAGTTATCTCTCAAACTTTAGGAATATAAAAGTACAAACCATAACACATAAGAAAGATAGCTTCATTATTTGTAACACTATTTTTAAAAAAGTTAGTTTGCAGCAGTAGACACGATTTTCATACAGGACGTTTTCAGTATGAGCACTCCGAATTCCCCACAGAACTCAGAAGAAACAGTAACTTTCCCAAAAGAAACAACAGGCAGAACGAGCCAGATATCCGGAATATGTTCCGAAAAATCGGGCAAAGCCTCCGAAAGAAATGATATTCCTGTACTGGAAGTCAGAGACCTCTGCCATAGATACCCTCATCTTGATTCAAACACCCTAGATAAAATCAACCTCAAAGTGTTCAAAGGAGAGAGAGTTGCAGTGCTTGGGGCTAATGGAGCAGGAAAATCGACTTTGTTCAAGCACCTTAACGGAATCCTGAAGCCTCTTTCAGGGGAAGTCCTGATAAAAGGAGAAAAAATGACTAAGAAGAATATCCGGACATGCAGGAAAACCGTAGGAATCGTCTTCCAAGACCCTGATGACCAAGTACTTGCTCCTAGTGTTGAAGAAGATATTGCTTTTGGGCCAATTAATATGGGCTTGTCCAGAAATGAGGTCGAAAGGAGAGTAAAAGAAGCCCTTGAGATGGTTGGACTCACAGGTTTTGAGGAAAGGGCCCCGCATCATCTGAGCGGAGGGCAGAAGAAACTTGTGGCAATCGCAGGCATCCTTGCCATGCGTCCTGAGATTATAGTCCTTGATGAGCCAACAGCCGGACTTGACCCTCTCAGTTCGGCTCGCGTTCTTGAATTAATTATGAAGATGAATAGGGAACTGGGGATCACCCTGCTACTTTCTACCCATAATGTGGATGTAGTTCCTTATTTTGCAGAAAGGGTTTTTGTTCTCCATCATGGAAGACTTGAGGCTGATGGAAGCCCGTACGAGATTTTCAGCGATCCCGAACTCCTCAGGAAAGCTCACCTAAGACTTCCGAGAGTTGCTGAAGTATTTGAGATGCTCCAGCAAAAAGGACTCAATGTTAACATACAGATAACAGCCGAAGCGGCTAGAGATGAAATACTGCGGCTTGTAAGCTCGGGACAGCAAAAGAGGATTGAGTGAAAGCCGGAAAGAATCCTCAGAGGAGAAGTTTTAATGGTAACGCTCACGGATATTGAACGCGAATCATATAAAAACAGCCCAGTACACAGGCTTGAACCCCGGATAAAGCTGCTTTTTACACTTGCAATAATCATATATGCAGTTAGCCTGCCCCGGATTCACGAAAAAAATATGGTCCGCCTTTTTGCCATAGAGATTTATTTGCTGCTTCTGGTGCTTGCTGCAGGGCTCGACTTAAGATACTTCTTCCTTCGTATTCTTGCGATTTTACCATTCGGCCTCGCAATTGTCCTTATCCAACCATTCCTTAGACCTTCCTTTATAGAAAATTATACTCCATACCCTCTTGACCTGCCTTTTGGGCTCAGTATAACTTATGAAGGACTTGATTTTGGAAGCACACTGCTTGCAAAATTTCTGGTCTGCATAACAGTTATTATCCTGTTTTCTTCTACTACGCAGCTGAGAGATATGGTCGCAGCTGCAGACAGGATAGGCATTCCAAGGGAATTTACCCTGCTTTTGAGCATGATGATACGCTATCTTTTCTTGTTCTGGGCCGTTCTCAAAAGGATAAGGACCGCACAGCAAACAAGGCTCTTTGATATATGGAATAAAAATGTGCCAAGAAAATGGGTCATCGAGCAGATAGGAAATAGCATAAGTTCGATTTTCATACGCTCCTACGAGCAGGGAGAAAGGACCTATATAAGCATGCTCTGCAGAGGTTACGGAAGTGGTCACGAAAAGACTTATTACAGAGCAAAGATCAGAGCTCAGGACATCTTCTTCTTGCTTCTGAGTGCAGGATGCGTATTATATATTCACATTTATGTTTGAAAGGAGCTTCTACCACTACACTACTTTCTTAGATCTTCTGAGAACTGGTTATTTCTGAGAACTAATCATTATAAATATAGATTTTGAAAACCGCTTCCTATAGTCTCCAGAAGATCTTATCTCTTTTTTAAAAATACAACCGTATTATTAACTGGAGGTTCCGGCTGGATCCTGAGATATTCTTCAAATCCTGAAGGCAGTTCAAAGAGGAAATTACTGTCCAGAATTCTCCGAAGGCCCTTTTCATAAAGGCGGTAGGAAACTTTACTTCCTTTGGGAAGTACTTTTGCAAGTTGCTCAAATATCTCTTCTTTGGGTTCAGCCTGGGCAGCGACCATGTAAAGGTCACATCTGGTGTTAAGGGGCAGGCTGAAATGGTTTCCTTCGATTATCTCGATACTTTCGGAAAGACCGAGACAAGCAATAACCTCCCGGGAGAGATTCGCCCTCTTTCTATCCTGCTCAATCCCGATTCCGAAAAGACCGTGTTCGCGACAGAGCATTATTAGACTAAGCGGTAGAGGGCCGCTTCCAAGAAAAAGAACACAATACTTTGGTTTAAGACCTGAACCTGTATATTCGGTGCTAGCAAGCTGCAGGTAGTTCGGATAAAACGTAAAATTCTGGAGAGTTTGCCACGGATTCGAGCTTTCAAGAAGACTTTTTGCTTTTTCGATTTCAAGTTTCAAATTGTATAAAAACCGAAAGCGAGAAATCTCAGCAATCAGAAGATTAAAATCCGGGCTTTCAAAGAGTACCTCAATAGACTGTTCATCTATATCCAGAGATACCATTTCATCCAGCCGTTTAAACACGGCATACAGTTCAGGAGAGGGATTATCCAAGATATCGGTTTCTTTAAGATCTTTTATCTGAGTATAGATCTGGCGAAATTCAGTAAGTAGGGGCTCAACATTGATTTTTTGAATGTTACTCACACTCCATGAAGACCAGGGTATTGTTTACTTTTCCAGCGGGATAGATTTCTTTTATTTTTCTGAAACCTTTAATCTGTTCCGGCTGGACTGGCCAGTATAGCAATTGCCTTATGCCGCTGTAGTTGCGACAACACACTGAAATGGGTTTTTTGGAACTCGATTTTCGATTTTTGATCATCATATGCAGGTTCTCGAAGATGCGTTGTTTAGGTTCGGCAAGTCCTGCTATAAGCACAGAGTCCCATTCAATTTTTGAAAGTACGGTTTCGTTTCCTTCGATAATACTGATTTCCTTTTCAAGCCCAAAGTGCTTTATACATCTTTTTGCCAGACCCACTGCTTCAGAGTCCTGATCTACACCAATGCAATGAATGCCGTATAATTTACTGAAGAGAAGTAGAGTAATAGGAAGGGGACCGCAGCCTATGAAAGCCAGCACTTCAATTCCAGGGTATGCCTGAACTTGAGTCTTGATCATTTTTTCGTATCTGGGATATAGAGGAAAAGATTCCAGCATTTTCCAAGGTTCCTTGTAAGCCAGGATATTTTTTGCTAGCTGAGTCTCATGCAGACTAAAAAAATGAGTATAACTGGTGTAAATCGAAGGGAGGACGGAGCTGATCACCGGGTCTCTAAGTAAAGCCAGACAGAGATCTTCAGAAATATCCATATGCCCAAGTTCATCGAGTTCGGAAAATATCTCATAGAGCTCAGCCATATTTGATTCTGCAATTTTGCTTAAATCGCGGTCTTTAATATTGCTGTAAAAATGTAAGATATGGGACCTTATGCCATATAATTGCGGCTCATAGTCTTGAAATGGGGGTAGTAAACTGCTACCCTCAGCACTTAGTAAGCTGTTCATGAGATCACACTACTCCGTGTTATTTGTGAATAAAATATTAATAAAAATATATATTGGATATGATTAATTTTTGTTGAATTTATATAAACTTTTCCACAATTTGGGAAAAGTAAGTATATTAAAAAGTTTCATTATATTTAGTAAAAAATAAGAAAAAAAACGTAAGATAACTTAGTAAAAATCATTAAAATTATACGAAAATAAAGAAATGATATTTATTAGCTGCGTGAAAATAAAAATGTTGAGGCATTTTAGAGGAATTAAGATATAGACTTCAAATTAATGGGTAAGTAAATTTTCATTATTTTGTGAAAAATTCAAGAATATGACTAAACTTGAGAAATTGTTTCAACCAAATGACGCATTAAACTTTATAACTGTATAACAAAATATAAATTGAAAGAGCTGCGTATGAAATGTCTAAAATAATAGTGATGTACAGTATAAAAATATACCAAAGTTATTTTAGGTAGATCCTAACTAAAAAATGCCCGGAACCAAAGAGATTGATTTTTACTCTTTCTGTCCAGAGATGAAAAATAGAGCTCTTTCCAAAAAGCCTCTACGTAAATGATTATTTATCTTTTGTGAGCTACCAACGGCTAAAACACGTTGACTTCTTGAATCATCCACTTCCTGATGGAAAGCAGTCATACAAGCCCTTCACCATGTTCCACAGATGACAGAATATGATAAGCGCGATATAATTGAGCTAACGTTGCCGGTTTTGCAGTCTATAAAAATACGTTCAAAATGCTTCCACGAAATTAAAAGAGAAATCTTTGTTTGACTCAGTACCAAAATCTAGTGATGAATGTAAAATTCAAAATCACTAGATTTTGTAATTGGTCACAATCCTTGTGATACAACTTTGGGGTTGAGGTCTTTAGATATCGAATATTGATTTTAATGAAAACCAGATTTTTCTTGCTAATTCAGATTTTCAATCAAAAAATACAAAAATCACTGGATTTTGGACCAGAGTCCTTTGTTTACCCTTCTTATAAATAAGTTTTTTTGGATTTTTAAGTTAAAGATTTGGAAGGTTTCAACTCTACATCCATTTTCAGTTGGTTTGGAAATCCTTCAATTTTCCAAAAAAAGGGTTTTAGAATTTTTTGATAGTGTTGTAAATTTTAGGTAAATTTAAAATCAATTTCAGAAATTACTATGATTTGACTCTATTGATTGTGTTATCCCTCAGTATCATTCTTTGTGACGAACGGTTTCGACTTTCGAAGTCTAATTTTCAGGCATTTTATGCGTGTATTTTTTAACCTAATAACATTTGTTCTTGCAGTTTTCTCAGACATATTATACTCCTTTCCTGACCAGACAGGATTTTCTCAACTTATGGACCATACATAAGATAGATTTATTAAAATAAATTATTTCCTGTTTTCCATAATTAGCATACAAAATTAATAAATTTGCACATAAAAATAATACCAAAATGAAATTTAACGATGTATTTCAGTTAAAAAAGTTATTTTAAAGAATAGAAATATTCCGATAAATCTGGGCCCAATAGATCTGCAGAATGTTATTTTGAAAATCAAAGACTTTAAACTTTCCTGTTATCAGAGCTAAGAAGGTTCTAAAAAACCTAGGGCGATTTGGGTTTCTTTGTATTCCTCGATATATTAATATTAATTGTTCATTTTGTAGGATAAAGTATTTATTATTTAAGGTGTTTTACTATAAAGTAATACTAAAATAAAATTTAGTAATACTATGAGATCCTATCGTGGGAAATATGGTCAAGAGGAGTAGATTCACGGTGCAGGGAGTAAGAACAAAGAAAGTTTCGCCAAAGGAAAAAAATAGCTTGCCGGTACATAGAGTTCAGGACAAGTTATTCCCTGTATCTTCACCAGTCCCTCCTGTTGCTATATACTTCTCTCCTTTTACATATCCTGTTTCTAATCCTGCTCTGAACTGCTCGTTTTTTTCCCCGGGACCTCTCTATCTCGATCTGAACATTTACCGGGAAACTGTGATAAAAGCTCTTATCAAAGAACAAAATGAAGATCTGTACCGGCTAATCGAGAGAGTCAAGTTTGACGGAAAATACTATCGGGTAAAGTGTGTGCGTTTCGGAGAATGGAAACACTGCTGGGACCTGGCAGTTCGAGTACAATTTTGTGGAATGATGCCAGGGTTAACTTTCGAGCCAAGAAAGATCATTTATAGAGAAGACAAGAAAATAATATACAGATCCCTTGTCCTGGTAAATCCATATGAGTTATGGGAAAGAAAACTAGTCGAAAAATTATGGAATCTTCGGGATAGAATTGAATACCTGATAGCAAAAATCCTTTTTCATGAGTGCATCCATATCCTTATTTTCCTAGGAAAAACTCTACCTTCAGATTTTAAACAGACGAATATTTTCTTTGAATTCAAAGAGCTGCTTAAGTTTGCAAACTCGAAGAAATTGTGCCCTGAAAGTTGTGGCGTCCAATACCACCTACGTAATCTAGTTGATCTTTGCCCAAACTTTTCCGAACACTCAGAAGAAAAGCCCGAGCTGGTTACTGAGCTTTACGAGTTTCTGATCCACGAAAAATATAGCATCAAAAAAACCGATCTGGCTTTTGGTCTTCCATGCAGCAACAGAAAAATTTCCCAGAACTATGTGAAACTAGCAGCTTTGAAAATGGGTCCCTGTATGGAATTTGATAAAAAAATATGGAAAAAGGAGATTAACAGGTTGCAGAAGGATCTGGAAAAACTGTATGACAGGATTGATGATATTTGAGTCAAATTAGCTTATAAGTCAAATTAGATTATTTAACTCAAAATCAGACTTAATTGGCTATGAAAAAAAAATCATCAGTTTAACCTGGAATTCTGAAGCTTTGCATCCAATCCCTGCCTGCCTTGCTACCACATGCAGGGCAAAACGGAGTTCGGATGACATAGGCAATTTAGGAGGTAATATTATTTTGCGTCTGTTCGCCAGAGATCCTTTATCGATATTACCAGTGATATTTAAGATTTATGATACATTTTCTGTTACAAATTGATAACTTTTTTAACAATAGTATTATGAAGCCTGGACATTATATTCTGGAGAATTTACCATCTTGCAGTGACAAAATATAAAGAACGAGTGAAGAAGTTTAAAAAACTACATAATACGAACGGATACAACTCAGAAAACAAAGTAGGCTGAATATCGTATACCTAATCGACAAATTTACTTTTATTACTTTTGAGAAAAGAAATTTAGTTCTTTTTTCGTAAAGTTTCAAAACAGATTAGGAGACAATGTCAAAAAATTAACGTGAACAAATATTCGATTTAATGGAAGATACCAGGATACCTTATTTGACTAAAAAAATAAAAATACAGATACAAGAGAAGGCGTCCATAAAAAAATTTTCAGAAAAAGTAATACCAAAACGTATATATGTAATACTAAACAATGTGATGTTATTGAATGTATTCTTCAAAAACAGCTACCTGAAACATTGTAAGAAACTCAGAGATATTAAGGTTATTCCTGAAAAAGAATTTTCGGTCTTTATGTTAAGGATATTTTCCTAGTCCTTGCTTTTGGAATATTCCAGAACTTAAAGAACTTCTGTTTGGATTTACAGGAAATAAGAGATAGGGGTAAAAGAGGGAAGTGAAATGCATATACCTGATTCATTCATACCGCTTAGCCAGGCAGTAATTTACTGGGTTGTTGCCCTTCCATTTATTATAATGTCAATGAAATGGGCAAAAAACGAGCTTGACGAGATGAAAGTACCAATTCTTGCTGCTCTTGCGGCAGGAATTTTTGCAATTCAGGCCATGAATATTCCCATAGGGATGGGAACAAGCGGGCATATGGTAGGAGCAGCACTTGTTGCCATTATCTTCGGAAGCCCCTGGGCTGGAGTTCTTGTGCTCACTCTAGTCCTGCTCGTGCAGGGATTCGCCTTCGGTGATGGAGGAGTCACTACCATGGGAGCGAATATTCTGAATATGGGAGTTATTTCCGGGTTTGTCGGATACTATACATATGTTGCCCTTCGCAGTAAGGCAGGAACAAGCATCGCAGCTTTCGGAGGCGCCTGGCTCGGACTATTTATTTCGGCAATCGCCTGCGCGATTGAGATGTGGATTGCTGGTACCTTTCCCCTGCGTGCTGGACTTATAGCCATGGGAACTTATCATCTGATTATCGGTTTCATAGGAGAAGGCCTGATCACTTCAATTGTAATCACGGCGATTGCAAAATCCCGTCCTGACCTTCTTGAGGATAATTACACTGCCAGACCAGAAAAACATAAAAAAGAGGCACATGCATGAGCAGAAAATCAAACATGAAATTCTTGTACGTCGGAATTGCAATTGCAATTCTGCTCGCGGTTCTAGCCCCTTTTCTTGCATCTTCTGACCCCGACGGACTGGAAAGTGCTGCTGGAGGGGTAGTTGAAGAATCGAAGATGTCCAAAATTGAAAAGACTGAACCTGTAGTAGGCTCTCCGATGCCTGACTATTCAATAGAAGGCCTAGGAAAAGGGGGAGAAGTAGCAGCAATAGCTGTTGGAACACTTGCAGTACTGGCAATCAGTTTAGGGTTAGGAAAAGTTTTTAGCAAAAAAAACTGAACATAAAAAGTTCTCTTTCCCTAAAAACCGTTTTTCTTCCCGAAAGGCAGGGAAGAAACGGCTCACACACAAAAAGATCTTTGAAAAAGTAGAGCTTTTCAGTAAAACTTTACAGATTTTGCTTCAATAAAATAATTTAGTCTTCTGGCTCTGGAAAAAACATTCAAGCTTGAAAAACATTCAAGCACTGCTAATAAATATAACACTTGAAGGACATAAGTCCTTCACAATACAGATTTTGCATTTTGGTTTTTTTGCCTGGCAGACCTTCCTCCCATGATAAATCAGAGTCATGGAGATTGAATCGAGATCTTCCCTTCGGGCAAGTGAGATAAGGTCCTGTTCAATTTTAGCGGGGTCGGAGTTTTTCGTAAGTCCCAGCCTTCTTGAAACCCTTTTCACATGGGTATCTACAGCAACTCCCTCTACTATCCCAAATGCTCTGGCAAGTACTATATTAGCCGTTTTCCTTCCGACCCCTGGCAAACTGGTAAGTTCTTCCATAGTTTTTGGGACTTCTCCATTGTACTTCTCTACAATCATCTGCGCAGCAGTTTTGATATTCTTTGCCTTGCTTTTGTAAAAACCTGTGGAATATAGATCGTTTTCAAGTTCCCTGAGGTCTGCACTGGCATAATCTCTTGCAGTCCTGTACTTTTTGAACAATTTGTCAGTTACTCTATTAATCTGTACATCAGTTGACTGGGCTGAGAGAACAGTCGCCACAAGCAGTTCAAGGGGATTGCTGTAATTGAGAGAGGGTTTTACATCAGGATACTCTTCTTTTAGAAGAGCCCAGATACGGTAGAAATTATGTCTGTTATCAGGAATATCATATTCGGAAAAGAAGTCCTGAGTGTCAGGTTTTTTTGGTTTTCTTTCAGGCATGTTAACTCCGTCTTCTAAGTGTTATAGATTTTTGCCGGGAATTATTTGTTAGAAGAAATGGTATTTTCTTTAAGGCTCCTTAGAATTTTTAGTTCTGCGGTCGATCCTGCAGGTTACAGCATATAAGAAATATCCTAACATGTAGTAAGTAGGACATTAGAAGACAAGTTTTTTATGTCCGATGCCTTAAGCCCAAGCCACATTACCAAAGCGAAAATATTGATAGCTTCTTCGGCATTTGGGCCCAGAATATGCACTCCCATTACATGGTCGTTTGCCTCATCGATAATTACCTTTGAAGCTGCAAACTCCATTCCTTCTTTTCGGGATGTATACCAGTTGCTTCTGTCCCGGAATATTACCTTGCACTTATCACTATCTTTAGCCACACCGATTCCTACCGACGCCAGAACAGAAAAGTACCAAAAACTTAAAGAACTACATTCCCAGAAGAATTCTGAAAGCACCTTAACGGAAATACTGAATTTGTAAAATATAAATTCAGTTTGAGCAGAAAAAACTCTCTTTTTTAATATAATAATGCGTAGACCATAAGTTTTATAGCTAAGAATCTTTAAACCAAAGATATTGGTGATTTTTTGGTAAAGAGGGCACTGCTCAGCGTCTCAGACAAGACAGGAATTGCAGAATTCGCACGCGGGCTTGAATCACTTGGCGTGAAAATAATTTCAACAGGCGGGACAGCGAAAATTCTTCGCGACGCCGGCATAGAAGTTACTGATGTCTCGGAAGTCACAGGCTGTCCGGAGATGATGGGAGGAAGGGTCAAGACTCTCCACCCAAGAATTCATGGCGGGCTCTTATGCCTGCGAGAAAGCAAGGAACAGATGGCTGAGGCTGAAAGAGAAGACATCTCGCTTATTGACATGGTGGCTGTAAATCTCTATCCATTTGAGGTAACAATCTCAAAGGAAGGCGTCGAACTCGAAGAAGCCATTGAGAACATAGATATCGGAGGACCAACTCTTCTTCGTTCGGCAGCTAAAAACTATCGTTCGGTTACAGCACTCTCAGACCCATCGGACTATGGGCGTGTCCTCAAAGAACTTCGCTCAACAGGAGTAATTTCGGAGGAAACACGAGCTGCCCTTGCAGTTAAGGCTTTCAGACATACTGCGGATTATGATGCAGCAATCGATACCTACCTGAGCAAAACCCTGCTCGGAGAAAATGTACTCCGTATGAATTTTACCGACGGTGTAAAACTTCGCTATGGAGAAAATTGGCACCAGAAAGCCTATTTTTACAAAGATCCTAAAATAGAAGGCCCAACTCTGGCAAAAGCCACCCAGCTTCACGGAAAAGAACTCTCCTATAATAACTATGTGGACGCAGATAATGCACTTCAGACGGTAAAAGAACTCGGAAATGCTAACCCTGCCGTGGCAATCGTAAAACATAATAACCCATGTGGGCTTGCAACCGGAAGCACACTCCTGCAAGCTCTTCAGGCTGCCTGGGACGGAGACCCTATTTCAGCTTACGGAAGTATAATCTGCACCAATGAAACCTTTGATCTTAAAGCTGCGACTTTTCTGAACGGAAAATTTGTGGAGATTATTCTTGCTCCTGACTTCAATCCCGATGCTCTTGAATACCTGAAAAACAAAAGTGAAAATCTTAGACTCCTTAAACTGCCCGATCTCAGGGAAGCTTTCGGGACAGACTACACATATAAGTATGTAATCGGAGGCATGCTTAAGCAGAGTCGCGATATTAGCCTCTACGAAAAATGGGAGTCAGTCACAGACATGTCCTATCCTGAAGAGAAGCGCTCTCTTTCGGAATTCTGTCTTAAAGCCTGTAAGTCAACTAAATCCAATTCAGTGAACCTTGCTTACGAGTACGAGCCAGGTTTCTTCATGGTACTTGCTATGGGCGCAGGACAACCGAATAGGGTTGACTCAATTCGCAAACTGGCTGCCACAAAAGCTATTGAAAATCTCAAGGTAATTTACGAACGAGAAAATCCTGAAACCTCCTTTGAAGATTATTGCCAGAAAGTTATGTCAGAATGCGTAATGGCCTCAGACGCCTTCTTCCCCTTCGACGACAGCATAATTCATGCAGCAGAAAATAATATTCGCTACATAGTTTCCCCAGGTGGATCAATTCGGGACGGCGAAGTCATTGCTGCTGCAAATAGGCTTGGAGTTTCCATGGTCTTTACAGGCATGCGCCACTTCCTTCATTAATAAGCTTTTCAGGTGTTGACAAAAATAATATGTGAATATCCCTGAGTTAAAAACTCAGGGGTTTTCTGAATCGTTCTTACGACCATTCGACAACAAATCACACCGGCCAATATCCTGTGTATAAAGAATGCCAGTGCTTTAGTGTTACCTTTTGGTCTCCTGAGTACCCAGACATTACTCCGAGCCCTTGAGGCATCGTTTAAACTGAACTAAAATTCGTTTAAACTAAGTTAAAAGTTGTTTAAACGATTTAATTTTAGTTTTGAATCCTCTTCAAATTCAATGGAGAATTTTCCAACTTGAAAAATGTACAACAATTTTACCATACAGTTATAAAGTTGAATACATCGCACGAGGTTGGTTCTCAAACTGGGTTAAATTTTTAAATTTTCATTAAATATATGAAATTTACTTATACCCATAATTTACTTTTACCCATAAATTTGAAGGGTACACGTTTAACATGAAATCATATTCCGATTTTAAAACTTTTTATGCGAAAGCATTTTTTGTTTGTAACTAATTTTTGGTATAATTAATTTAAAATAATTATAGGGATTATTCTATGTTGTACACTAGAGATAACAGAAAGAGTGAGTAACGGGTATGAACAGTAAGAAAGAATTGCCCGGAAGCTTTAGATCCTGTTCTGAATAATATGCTTGGGGGAGCGTATTTTCAGATCAACCGTAACGGGGGCTACGGTAAAAGGAATATAAGTTTTCGGGCTTTTCCTTACCCTCCTTTTAATGTATGTTTCCTTATTTTTCCTGCTCTTATTTTTCTTCTAATTCTGTTAAAATCCTTTTACCGCGTGTTTCACGATGTCGGTAAAACTAGGGACCTCTTTGCCAGGATCCTGTCTATTCTGTTACAAAGTTTCTGGCTTTTGATGAAAATCAGTGATAACTGCCCTAAATTTCAAATCATAAGAATATATATTTCCGGAAGAAACCTATAAATTTCAAATTCAGTAAAATATAATTTTCGAAAATCCCGAGGATAGCTCTTCAAAATTTCAAATTCAGTAAAATATAATTTTCGAAAATCCCGAGGATAGCTCTTCACCAAGGAATTTTTCCACTTCTTTTTTCAGGTTTTCAATAACTTCTTCAATAGTAATTCCCTTGCAAATTATATCAGCTTCAGAGCAGATTGATATATAGAAACCATTTTCCTGACGGATAGTTGCGGAAAAAGGAAAAAAGATCGTCATATTTTAAAAGTCTATCAATTTACATTTAAACATTTTGTGCTTTTTATGTCCTTGAAAACCGCCTTTTTGGAGAAAATTGCCTTTTTGGAGAAAATCTCCCCATGAGCGCAGGAGTTTTATACTTAAGCTGGGATCACATCCTAAATATATAGTACCAAGTTCGTGTGTCCTATGCCAGCAGAGTTTATACTGTCTTCTCCTGTACCTTTACCTGACATTTCCGTGCTTATTCTTCTGGGTGTCTTTGTACTTACCGCTCTCAGGCAGCTAGGATCTTTAAGACTGCAGATCTGGCAAATCATGACCTTTGGAGCGATACTTGTACTGTTATTCGGTGAGATTTCTCCCCAAGAAGCTCTTGAAGCGATTAATATGGATGTGCTCATCTTCCTTTTCGGGGCTTTTTGCATAGGGGAAGCACTTAACATGAGTGGGTATCTTGCCTGTCTCGGAAATCGGATAGTTTCCAGGGCAAAGAATACGGATCAACTTGTCTTACTTGTGCTGTTTTCTACAGGGATTCTTTCCGCAATTCTCATGAATGATACTCTGGCTATCATGGGTACTCCACTTGTTCTGGGTTTTTCCAGAAAGTACAATATATCTCCAAAACTCATGCTCTTTTCTTTGGCATTTGGGGTAACTACAGGAAGCGTTATGAGCCCTATTGGAAACCCGCAGAACCTCCTCATAGCAATTAGTGGGAATCTGGATTCCCCGTTTGTAATATTTTTGCGTTCACTCGCTCTGCCAACCCTTATATGTCTTTTAATTGCGTACGCAGTGTTAAAACTCTTTTTTCGGGAGGAATTTGGAAAATCAACCCTTACTCAATCCGAAGAAGTCATTACTGACCCTGAACTTGTCAGTGCTTCAAAAATTGCTCTTTTGCTTTTGTTGGTTCTCATAGCCTGTAAGATTTTCCTAGTTGAATTTTCCCCTGCTTGGAACTTTGATTTGAGCTGGATTGCTCTTATCTCCGCGTCGCCCGTCCTGCTCAGTAGAAAACGCGTTGAGGTCCTGAAAAATATTGACTGGTCAACCCTTGTTTTCTTTGTTTCAATGTTTGTGCTAATGAAAAGCGTATGGATTTCCGGAACATGCCAGGAATTGCTTGCCAGGATGTCTCCTCAGTTAGGCTCGGTATCAATGATCCTCGCGCTCAGCATTGGACTCAGTCAACTCATTTCGAACGTTCCCTTTGTTGCACTCTATCTGCCTGCCATGGGTAGTACAGTTTCTCAAGGGCAGCTGATGGCACTTGCTGCGGGAAGTACAATTGCAGGAAACCTATTGATCCTGGGAGCTGCAAGCAACGTTATAATTATCCAAAACGCGGAAAAAGAAGGAAAAACTCCGTCATTTACCGAATTTTCCAAAATTGGAGTTTTAATTACTATTTTGGATGCTATTACTTACTTAATCTTTCTTTAACTTTTAAAACCCATAAATTTCTTAGAATAAATTTTAGAGGTATACCCAGGAAAAGCCCGCCTGAATGTGCTGCCGAGTTTGAGGAAAAAATTGAAGCCAGAAAAGGTATAGATTCCGAAAATAACCGGAAGAACCGAAAATAACCGGAAGAACCGAAAATAACCGGAAGAAAAGTGTTTTTTCAAACACTTACAAAACAGTACAGACCTTTGAAAGCGTATAAACTCAAAAAAATACAGGCCTTTGAGAGCATATAAACTCAAAAAATTGCGGGATGCGAAAGAATCGAATATTTCTTATTCACGTCTCCGTTTTTCTCTTTGTTTTTCTGTTACTTCTTACTTCTGGATGTTTAACTTTTTTTACTTCAGAATGTTTACTTCTTTTACTTCAGAATGTTTACTTCTTTTACTTTTAAACGCTTACTTCTTTTACTTTTGAATGTTTACTTCTGAATGATAATTGTAAGAATATCCTCATCCTGCATTCTATGCTCGATGCCTACTCTCTGTCCTGGATGTTTTGCAGAGGCACCCCAGACCTGGGCATAGCGGAACTTCCTGCGGAAATCCCTGTGCAGGCGATCGCAAATCTGGCCTATATTGGTCCCGCTCATAACTATCAGGGGATCCTCCATATCTGCAGGCTGGCCCTGTGGTTTTAAGTAGACTCGAATGAAACCCAACCTGTCGTAAATAGCGTCTTTGAGAGTCTCGATATTTATGCCTTCATGAGCTGAAATAAAGATCGCGTTAGGGTATAGCTTTCTGCATTCTTCGATCAACTGGGGATAGGCAAGGTCAACCTTGTTAACAGCTATTAGAGACCTGACATAACTACGATTGTTCAGGACAACGTCAATAAGCTGGTCAACTGTTATGTTATCTCTTATAAGTACACTTGCGTTGTGGATCTTATACTCATCCAGCACAGCCTTGATAGTTTCCTCATCCAGGTCAAGGTCAACGGTTGAGTTGATCTCTATCCCGCCCCTTTCTTTTTTCTTGATTACTACATCAGGGGGCTCCTGATCTATGCGAATTCCAGCCTGGTAAAGTTCGTCCATAAGCACTTCGTAATGCTTTGGCTGGAAGACATCAAGCAAAAATATAACCATATCAGAATTCCTGATAACTGATATGACTTCCCTTCCACGCCCACGTCCTGAAGAAGCGCCTTTTACAAGCCCTGGGACATCAAGGAACTGAATTGTTGCCCCTTTATGTTCCAGCACTCCTGGCACAACTGTAAGGGTAGTAAACTCATATGCACCCACTGCAGAATTGGCACCCGTGATCTTGTTCAGAAGCGTAGATTTTCCTACTGATGGAAAACCTACAAGTGTTACAGTTCCATCTCCTGATTTTCTGACCGAGTACCCTTCCCCCCCTCCTCTTGCCGAGGCTCTTTTCTCGATCTCATCTCGCAGGCGAGCGATTTTGGCTTTAAGGCGGCCTATGTGATGGGAAGTTGCTTTATTGTACTGGGTCTTTCGAATTTCGTCTTCGATTTCCTGTATTTGCTCCTGTATGCTGCTCATCTGGAACCTGCCAATTTAGGGACTAAAGAAATGATTTTCATATTAATTAGAAAAAGAAACCGTGTCCAAGCGGTTTCTACAAACCCTTTTTGATCCAAAAGAGATCCGTATCTGGATATTTTATCCTGAATAGTTGAATGCAATATATATACCTATGGAATGGTTTTATTTAGTGGTTCTGAATAATAGGGCTACTCAGAACATTTATATTTCATAATAATTATAATAATACTTAAAGCTTATTGAAAACGACTCCCAAGCCTATTGAAAATTACTTCCGGCGAAAGTTTATTCACCAGAAGCCTGTTCAAGAGCCTGCCCATTATTTAAGAAAGGTTCTGTCTCAAAGAGACTACCTCTCTTATTCAAAAGTTCTGTCTCAAAGAGACAATCTCTTCTATAGTTAAGATTATATTTTATTCAAAGAAAATTATTTCTCCTGTTCTCTCATACACATGAAGCCCGTCGGGAAGCTTTGAAGCAAATTCAGGGGAATTAAGAATTTCCAGAAACTTGCGGACTTCGAGAGTTTCCAGAATTTCCTTCTTTATAAGGAAATCGTATTCTTCTTCTGCAAATTTTACAAATTGGAGACCGTTCTTTTTGGTACAGTTTCTTATTCCTACACCTACCTCAGCCTTTCCGGAGACAACTGCCTCACAGACAGCTACCTCCGATTTTGCTCCGGATGTATAACCAGGAATCGAATCTGTAAATTCTTTTTTACTAATTTCCTTTCCAGCTACAAATTCTGTAATTTTCAGGTCTAATAGAGCTCTTGTGCCTGAACCCCGGTTCCGGTTAATCAGTTGTTTTCCCGGAAGATCCGAAAGCCCGGAAACCGGGCTATCCTGCCTGACAAGAAGCCCTACTTCCCGCCTGTACCCTTTAACAAGAGCAATGCCTGAAAGTCCCATATTCTCGATTGTAGGGACGTTATACAGGATTCCATCCGAACCTCTGGGGTCTTGTGATGGCATATTCACGCCTACAATATCTGCTGTATTTGCGGCAATTGCGCTGAAGCCTCCGCTTGAACTTGTGTAAAGGGTCCTGAAACGAAGTCCACTAAGATCTTCAAGCAAGTCAAAGCCAGGACAGAAACCGCCTGCTATCAGAAGGTCAGGTTTTTCAACCTTCCCGAAAAGAGTCACTTCTACGGGAGTTCCCGCTTCAATAAACTCTGTACTGGATGAAATTTCAATAAAGCCATCTGCCCCGGAAAGAGAGGTTATGGCGCCTGAGCCTTTGTCTGCAGGATAAACCCTTCCCCGGATCAGGCCTACTGGGAGAAATTGCTGTCTTCCTTCGGAACGGAAAACTGTGCCCATAATTCCTTTTTCCGTTTTTTTAAGCACTTTATCTTCTCCAAGGGCTTTTCTAAGAAGGGGAGCTACGAATTCGTTAAAAATCATTAATGCAGATGTAGGGTTTCCGGGCAGCCCTATTATGGGGACACCTTGTATTATTCCAATGACCACAGGTTTTCCAGGTTTTACACTTATGCCATGGGCAAGGGTTTCTCCGATTTCATCTATGAGCCTGTACATCACGTCTCCGGATCCTGATGACGTGCTGCCAGAAGTCAGAATCAGGTCACACTCCGAAACCGCAGTTTCAAGTGCCTCTTTCATAGCTGCCTCGTTATCTTCTACAATCCCGTAAAGCAGAGGGAAAGCTCCACATTCATTTATACCGGCATATAAAGTGTAAGAGTTTGCATCGTATATCTTTCCGGGAGTAAGTTTTTCTCCGGGATGCACAAGTTCGTCTCCTGTTGAGATTATCCCGACCTGTAGTTTAAGGACAGGCACATCCTTTTTTCCAACAGAAGCTAGTACTCCGATTTCTCTGATCCCGAGCTTTCTTCCTGCCCTGAGCACACGCTCTCCCTTCCGGATGTCCGAACCGGCTTTCATGATATTTTCCCCCACAGTTACAGGACTGTAAATCGATACGGTTCTGTCTCCTTCAGAACTATATTCGACCATGACCACAGCGTTAGCTCCTTCAGGAATCGGTGCTCCTGTAGATATTTCCACGGATTCCCCCGCTGAAACCTTGAATTTTTCATTCGAACCGGCCTGGACGCTTCCCAGGAGTTTGAGTTTTACAGGCCCGGTTTCGCTGCACGCATACGTATCCTCTGCCCTGACTGCATAACCATCCATTATAGCTCTTGGGAAAGGAGGGACATTAATTTCGGTAACAATATCCTCTGCAAGGATTTTACCGTAAGCGTTTTCAAGGGCTAAGCGTTCCTGCCTGGGAAAAACTTGCAGGCTGTTTATTATTTCCCGTGCCTTCTCTACAGAGATAAGTTCCCGAAATTCTTTGCGTTTCATAGAAATTCAACCCTAATTTACAGGTCTTCAGATAAGTGTTCTAGTTTAATAGCATTTCCGGGCATGTTTTAGACTGTTTTATCCCGATGTTTTATTGTTTTATCTTACTTTTTCCTCCTCGAAAAATCGGGAAGGCAAGTTAGTTAAGAGCTGCTCAAATCGAAGTTTAAAAAGAAACTCAAAATTAGTCCAGGTAACAGATTAAATAAAAATTCAAAATTAGTCCAAGTAGAAACTAAGTAGAAAGTCAAAGGACTTAGAATATAAGTAAACACGAACTTAAAAGAGACTTCAAAAGGGACTTAAGAACAGCTTAAGTAGGGACTTAAAAAGAGGCTCAGACAAAAGCTGCTTCAGAAAATTATCTAAAAAAATCGTGGCGGGAAAAGTCCCGCTTGATTTTATTGCCCTTTATGTTTCTTTCATTTTTCAGGGCTGCCCTTTTATTTATAAATTGGTGTACCCGTACTCTGGGTTATTTTCTCAAAAGCTTCAGCCATTTTTAGTGTCATAGGCCCGGGTTTGCCTGTGCCTATAACTCTACCGTCAAGTCTGGTTATAGGGGCAGCTTCAGCTGCAGTACCTGTGACAAAAACTTCATCGGCTGTGTAAAGGTCAAATAGACCGAGATTTGTTTCGATAACTTTGTATCCCATCTCATCCAAAAGTTCGATGGCTGTAGCTCTGGTAATCCCTTTTAAGTTGTTGATCGTAAAGGGAGTAAAAACCTTGTTATTTTTGATTATGAAGATATTATCTCCTGAACCCTCACAGACAAAACCATTATGATCCAGGAAGACAGCTTCGTCTCCTCCTTTCTCGTTGGCTTCAATCTTTGCCAGGATATTGTTCAGATAGTTCAGGGACTTGATATTAGGAGATATGGAATCAGGTGCATTTCTTCGGACACAGACACTGACGGCTTTGAGCCCGACTTCATACAGGTCACCGTACATGGCTCCCCAACCCTGAGCTATGACAACCACGCAAGGTTTCTCACAACTGCGAGGATCAAGCCCGAGATCTCCAGCTCCCCTCGAAACAACAGGACGGATGTAAGCATCTTTAAGGTTATTTTTCCTGAGGGTTTCAAGTATTGCTTCACTCATTTCTTCCTTTGTAAGGGGGATATCCATTGCAATTGCCTTTGCCGAGTCATAAAGCCTGTCAACATGCTCTTTTAACTTAAAAACGCGGCCGTTGTATGCCCTTATGCCTTCAAAAACACCGTCGCCGTAGAGGAAACCATGGTCGTAGACCGAAACTTTGGCTTCGGATTTGGGAACAAACTTCCCATCCAAGTAGATTAATAACTCACTCATTTGCGAACAATCCTCTGCAATCTTACTACTTTATAGAGTTCACTTATTTTCTGGATAATGTCAATTAAATATGATTGTAATATGCAAACCCTATAAACAATTTACTTTATTTCACTCATTGACAGTATGTAAGCTCTGCGCGGGGTTTTAAAAATTCAAAGCCTCAGGGAAGTTTCCATACTGGCAAATTCCTAAGTAAAATGCCGAATAAGTCACTATATACTAAATATATATTACAATTCCGATTCTATATAAATAATTTAAGATATTTACAGTCCCAATTAATGTATCCATACAAAAAGCTTTTATGTTAAAACGCTTATTTCGTATTCCGTACTAAGGAAAGCAAACAGGGCTCGTGGCTTAGCCAGGATATAGCGCTGGGCTTCTAACCCAGACGTCGAGGGTTCAAATCCCTTCGAGCCCGCTTAATTCTTTATCTTTTCTAACTAGCCTTAAAAACTGTTTTTAGATTCTCTACTTACTTCAAATCAACCTGCACAAGCGATTTTCACTTTCATTCTTTCTGACATGTACCCTTTTTCTTTAGAGCTTTATACTTTCGACCTGCCCATTTCTGTTTTTTGACCATTTTTGTAGAGCTTTTATACTTTCAAACTGCCCTCTCTGTTTTTAGGCCTTCTTTGCAGTAAGAAGTCTTAACACAAGCTGCAGTTTTACCGGAGTAAGCGCAACTTTTGGTTTTGGGAATCTCATATCAAAATTGTAGGATCAAAATTGTAGGAGACATAAATAGAGAAATACACCAAAAATTCTGTAAAATCGGAAACTCAAAAAGACACTAAACCGAATCGGACTTCACAATAGCAGGTACCCCAGTCCCAGTGCGAGAAACATGACTCCTGACATTACTGCTGTAATCAGCCCGATCTGCCTGATACTTTCCACTTTAGCTGCGAGATCCAGCGGCACCAGCAATATGAGATAAAACGAGGTTCCAACAAAAAATCCCCCAAATAGAAATATGCTGCCTGCAATACTTGCATAAGACAGAGCTGCGGACATTGCCAGAAGGAATGGGGGACATACATTGATTCCTGTCAGGAAGCCAAAGAAAGCAGGATAATTCACGTATTTTTTACTCAGCTTGCACAACCCGAATTGAAGCCATTTTTTTACCACCACGAAGGCTAGCATCAGGACGGACAGCAGAATCATAGCAGTCCCGATAGCTCTGTTGAGCCATGGACCGTCTATCTGCTTGCCGAGAATTCCCAGGATCAGGCCAAAAAACAGGTAGGCAATTAACCTACCCATTGCAATCTCTCCAATAGCTAGTATATTCCGCCGCAGCTTTCGATCTTCCGATAGGACAAAAGGCACATATACAGGGACGCAGGTGACCAGACAGAAAATGCCCGTGGACAGCCCTAGTAGCATGCCCTGAGAAATAGTCTCTATGATCATCAGCCACCGCTCATGACTTTGCTAACAAAGAAAAGCCAATGATCACAATGAGAAACATGTACAGATACATTACCTATATCCTGATATTTTTTTGTCAAGAGTCATTTCAGAAGCTTCCATTATTGCCAGTCAACAAGTAAATGCAATTATCAGAAACTCCCTATCTCACCAGTCATCAGGTAGTGTACAATCATCCATATGAAGCTCGATACAATGACCAGGTTAAAGATAATTGCCAGCGGAATAAAAAAATCTTATGTTCTGGTCAGTAAACATCAGCTTGTAATCAATCGCACCTGCAGGACATTTGTCCATACATTTTCCACACTCGGCGCACTCAATTATCGTTTTTCCCTTCGCAAGCGATTCTTTGGTGATCGCGAACAGCTCACAACTTTTCACGCACAAGCCACATTTTTTGCAGAGGTCTATGTTGATTTTTACCTTAAAAGGATTGATGACCCCAATTAAAGTATTGGCAGGCATAAGTGGACATATAAAGCTACAAAACAACCTTTTCTTTGTGAGCAGTGGGCCTATCACCAGGAAGATCAATCCACCAGTCACGAATATCAGCGCTGTGATCCACTGGAAAGTTGTCGTCACGGCAGGTGGATCATAGATGATCCGGAGCGGGCATATATAAGCACAGAAAATAGGTATCAGAAAGACAGCGCTGATCAGGATCAAGAACAACATAAATGCATAAGGAAACAACTTTGCCCATTTTGGGGGGTTTTCAAGAGGTATAATAGATTTCTTTAATAGAGAAGAGAAAAACTGATCCATCCATCCGAAAAAACATATCCAGCCACACTACCCTCTTCCCAGGATAAGTACAAGACCGAGCCACATAAAGAGAACGGCAAATAGCGATGTGACTGGTGATGGGAAGACCATTTTTCCCTCGGTAAAGTATGGTACCGCTACGAACGGGATGGTGATCGGACAGATGGGAACACTATTACTGCTCAAGGCTTGATTGGTCAGCAGAATGCTGCCCCTGTGCACCTCATGTTCCAGACTAAGCGCGATGGTAAAAATTAAACCATCCAGTCCAATAAAGGACCGCGAGAGAATATTTCAAACGGTCTGTACCGCATCGAGCTCCTTTACTCTCGATTTTGTTTAATTGAAACACTTGCTTACCTCATCTGGCACCAAAATGCTGAGACCACTCAATAATAATAAAGTTTACCCTGCCACTTATAAAAAACTCATCGAAATTTTTTAATATATATT
>NZ_LZPK01000011.1:0-3857 GCF_001729375.1 Methanosarcina sp. A14
AGATTAGGCACACTGCCTTTACTTTTCGATTATTAATTCCTTTGCATATTTTTCTGGTTGGTTATTACTTGGATTTTTTGAAATAATATTTTTTACAATACAAATCTCTAATTCTTTTCGTAGATCCTCCTTCAATTTATCTGATATTTCTCTAATCTGCAAGTCGTTTTTATTGAAGTTAATAGGATAAAGCAAATATGTAATGTTGTTTTCTGAGTAATTATTGTATCCAATAACTAATTTCCAGCAATTTTTGTAATATATTTCTTTTATGATAGTAAAATCTGTATCCAAATATAGGTTCAGTCGATCTAAAAATTTATGAATATTATGGAATTCAGATTTTTCTACGCCAAGTAAACTATTTTCTTGTTTTAATATTTCATATGCTTTTTCAAGGCTTGTATGTTCTTCTAATAAATCATCGTAATAGCAAATTTTTTTGCTGTAATCTTTAATAATTTTCTGCCACTCTAATAAATATTCTGAATTTCCTTTCCGAATGATATTCTTTAAAGGAATTTTTACACTTACTGACTCTGATCCTTGCTTGATTCTTAATGCTAAATTTGTTAAGAGTTCTCTGCTGATAAAGAGCCAATAGGCAACCTCATTTTTTATATCAACTATAATCAGAAATACTGGTGATGTGCAACTTTCACAATATGGGAGGAACTTTAACGAACATTGATATTTAGGCTCTCCTGAAAATCCATCTGACACTTCTTTATTTGAACTTCTATTTTTCCAATTGGCTCATGATCTTCATTTCTAATTACCAAATATCCATCAGTATTTGGGATTTTATCCATCTCACGAATATCTGGTTTTACATACTCACTCAGTATATATTTAAGGACGGTAATCGCCCTACTTTCTGGAATATTAGTTAAAGGATATTTTGCAGGAGCAGAGGGAATTATTTTATCCATCAATTGTAAAACAGTTCTAACTTTATTTAAATGTATTTAAAAATGCTTATGTGAAAATTAATGTTTGCTTCTGTTTCTAGATTGGTTTAATTCTTTATGTAAAATTAGTTTTTTCTAACGTCTGAACGATCTCTAACCACACTTTTTATAAATTAATCGCCTTTCAACTCTCTGAATCCGTTTTCCTCCAAAAGCATGAATAGTTCTCGTTCCCGCAACACACTTTCCACACTGTTCTGTCCCCTTCGGAATAAATAACTCGTCCCCGGGATTGAGAACAAACTTTTCGCCATTCAATACTGCCGTATACTGGTCGCTAACACAAACCATGTACTCATCAAATTCATGAATATGTTTCTTAGAAACCCTGTCCGAATAGCAGGTCCAGAAAGCCATCTGGCTGCCGTCTGTGCCTTCGTAAAAATAGCCATCGATGTCCTCAGTATTTTGCTCTTTACTGCTGATATGGTTACTTTTACTTTTCATAAAGTCCGGAAATTCTTTCACGCTTGAAACCGCCCATTATTTAAGTAATCTGCGTAATATCATATTAACGCATGAATTGTAACGTCAAATCAAAAAATAACTCATAAAGAACTTTTATTCCTTGTTCGCAAGTTAAGACAACATAAAGCAGTACTTACAAAAATATCGTAATGTTTTATAATATTGATTTTCTATTTAATATAAGCGCAGGTTTGTATTAACAAAAAGACTCAATATCATAATTATTTCAGTATATTTGTATCATAATTATTTCAATATATTTATTACTTTAACAGACATAAACTATTGAGGTGAAAAAATGCCAGCAAGAAAGGTGAAGAATGATAATAAAGAAAGAGAATTAATAAAAAAACTAGAATCAATAGAAGAAATGAAAAAAGATACAGTAGAACAAATAAACATAGAAGAGGAACCCGATGAAAGTAAAAGGCCTAAATAAACAGTATATTACAAACAAAAGACTTGATTTAATATTTTTCACGAATTAAATTCATTTTCATTTATATTTTTTAAATAAAATCAAAACGAAAGAAGAAATAAGCCTTTTTTAATACTGCCGTATATGGCCGCTAACATCGACCGTGTACTGATCAATCTCATATGAAGAAGGCATAAGATCATCTACAAAAGTTCTTTTAAAAGCCTTTCTGCCTTCAACACCCAAATTTCCTTCGTGTTCAAATCCGATTTTTGAAAGCCTGTCTTTTACAGTCAGAAACACATCGTATGAATCAATGATTACGTCAATATCGATAATAGGTTTTGAAGCAAGACCTTCAACCGCTGTGCTCCCTACATGCTCAACACCAGTTATAAGATCACCAACACAATCAACAATCATTGCTTTTTTCAAAAATTCGTTTTTTCACTCAGGATCGTATGGCACAACTCTTACGATACCTTTCATTTTTACATCCATACTCATTCTCCTGAAAAATGCTTGAAATATTGTAAAAACCTTGCGTGAATTCCTGACTACGTGATGGATTTATTCTTGCAAATCAGAAACAGCATAGATATGGCAGTCTTAAATTACGCCTAATTCACACTTTATTGAATATTCATTAGAACTATAACTAACACAACCAATGATAATTATTTTATCTGTTTTTCCAAGATATAGGTTCCATTATATTTATCTCTGGGATTTTTAATTTTTACAACTTTAAATCCACATTTATTTACATAAAAATTATGGTTTCTTCTGGAAAAACCTGGCGTATCTGTGTACCATTTTACAGTAGCAGGATATTTTGATTTTATGAATTCCCAAATTATCAACCCTAATCCTTTATCCTGGAATTCAGGATCAAGAAAAATATTCCCTAAAAAGTTTACATTGTTTTCCTTTATCCAGACTATTACAGCACCGATTGGTTTGCCGTCTTTAGAAACCTTATATGCTTGAGATGCGGGATTCAGAGCATATTTGCGTAGAAAATCTCCGTTATCATAGCCATCAGGGCCCCCAGTTGGTTGATTTAGATGCCTTTGAGTATCCTCATCAAATGCTCTTTTCATTATGGGCGTAAGAACATCAACATCTTCTTCGTTAAATATTTCAAATTGAAGGCCACCATATACTTCCACTCAACTTGCACTCCTGTAAGTAAATTAAATTCATGTTTTTTCACTAATACAATTATCGTCTTCAATTCTTGACTCTTCGTAAATTACGTTAAAGGAGCAAGTATTAGGCCTTAGGCCTGTTGTACCAAGCTAGTGCATCGATTCCAAAGTATGTCCAAAATGAATTTTTTGAAAACCAGATCGAATCACTCTGTGACCGGCTGCGTTTTTCGTGTTACAGAATTCCATGTGACTTTAAAATAATATTTATGTTAATATTTGCGTCATAAGCTGTAATTATTTTCATATTATGCACGTATTTAAGAATAGATGCACTAGACTATGAAATCGTGTCGTTAAAAATATGAATTAAATTTAAATGATTAAAAACTCATCAAGTAATAATGATAACTTATGTTACAAAAGATATCAATCCAATCATTGTCAACAATATTTATAATAATATTACTAATTATTGGCATTGCCTATTATATTTTCCCAGGCCATGACTCCCTGTTTATACTTATTGGTAGCATTGTAGGCGCTGGACCTATTCTAATCATTGCAATCCTTGTTATGATAGGTTTAATAATTTCAATAGCCAAAATTGTTATTCGATATATTCATAAATAACAAACGTAACCTAAAACACTTCAAAAAGGCAGGGTAGATCTGCTTCTCAACCTGCACCTACGTTGTGTTTTACATTCAAAAATTTATAATCGTGATAGCCACTAGTGCATTAATTCCAAAGTATGTCCAAAATGAATTTTTTAAAAACCAGATCGAATCACTCTGCGACCTGTTGCGTTTTTCGTGTTACAGAATTTCATGTGACTTTAAAATAAT
>NZ_LZPK01000012.1:0-18320 GCF_001729375.1 Methanosarcina sp. A14
TCACAGCTCCTGAAAAATAATATGTAAAATCACAGTTCCTGCGAAATAACATGGAGATCGGATATGAAAATTGCAATTGCAAGTGGAAAAGGGGGGACCGGGAAAACCACGGTTTCTTTAAATCTTGCTCTTTCTCTTTCAGATGTACAGCTTTTTGACTGCGATGTAGAAGAACCTAACTGTAATCTTTTCCTTGGCTTTGACCTTGAAAAAGTAGAAGATGTAATTTGTCCGGTGCCTGTAATCGATCAGGAAAAGTGCAATATTTGCAGGCAGTGTTCGGACTTTTGCCGTTATAACGCCCTGGCAGCCATTTCTACCAGAGTTTTGTTTTTCCCTTCTCTCTGCCACGGATGTGGGGGATGTGCTGTCCTTTGCCCGGAAAAAGCAATCCAGGAATCTCAGAGGTCCCTTGGATTAATTGAAAAAGCAAAAGGAAGAAGTTCACCTGAGTTTTACAGGGGGCTTTTAAATATAGGGGAAACGATGACATCGGCTGTTATCAAAGCGCTCAAGAAACATATCGATGACCGGAAAACTGCAATTCTAGATGCCCCGCCCGGAACTTCCTGCCCTGTTATTGCTTCTATTGGTGATGTGGATTATTGTGTGCTTGTGACTGAATCAACACCTTTTGGTTTCCATGACCTCAAGCTTGCCGTAGGTGTTGTAAGAGCGCTTAAAATTCCCTTTGGAATTGTCATTAACCGCTGGGGGTTAGGAGACTCAAGGGTTGAAGAATACTGTAAAGCCGAAGGAATTCCGGTCCTTCTCAAGATCCCAAACGATCTCAGAATTGCAGAACTCTATTCTCGCGGCATTCCCTTTGTTCAAGAAATGCCGGGATGGAAAGAACAGTTTCTTGGTATGTTTGAAGCAATAAAACTCCAGCTTGCAGGTGTAGAGGAAGCGAGAACATGAAGCAGCTTACTGTAATCAGCGGAAAAGGTGGGACTGGAAAGACAACCCTTACGGCAGCTTTTACTTCGCTTGCAAAAAATGCTGTCATTGCCGATTGCGATGTGGATGCAGCTGATATGCATCTGATCTTGAAACCCGATATTCTGGAAAAAGAAGACTATTACAGCCTTGAGGTTGCCAGAATTGACCCGGAACTCTGTATAAAATGCGGAAAATGCAGAGAATTTTGCAGGTATGAGGCGGTAAATGAAAGTTTTGAAGTTGACCCTTATGAATGCGAGGGATGTGCTGCCTGCACCATTGTTTGTCCCAACGGAGCAGTTTCCATGGAAAAAAGGGTTTCAGGCCAGTCTTTTTCTTCCGAAACCCGTTTTGGGCCTATGGCTCATGCACGGCTTGGCATCGGAGAAGAGACGAGTGGAAAACTTGTAAGCACTGTTCGGACCAATGCGAAAAAGCTTGCAGAACAATATCATAAAGATTTAATTATAATTGACGGGCCTCCTGGAACAGGCTGTTCCACAATTGCAGCTATTACAGGTACGGACCTGGTTCTGGTGGTAAGTGAGCCAACCGTTTCCGGAATTCATGATCTTAAAAGAGTTCTTGAGCTTACTGCACACTTCATGATCCCCACTGTTATCTGCATAAACAAGTATGATATAAATGAAGAAAATACCCAGATGATTGAAAATTTCTGTGCCGAACAGGAAATTCCGGTAATAGGCAGGCTTCCTTATAATGACATTGTAACGAAGGCAATGCTTCAGGAACAAACCTTAATAGAGTATGCTAAAAGCAGCGCTTGTTTAAACGAAAATGAGTTTGCGGATCAGGTCTGCCAAATCTGGGCCCGAGTAGAAAATATACTGATGGGCATTCAGGATAAACAGAAAGGAATTAAAACCCTCAAAATGAAGAATTTGTAATTTTTGTAATTTTTTATAATTCTAATTATTACAATCTTTAATAATTGTGGCAAATCCTGTCTATTTTATGGAAGATGCTTGTCAAATAAAAGTACACATTTTTTACTTTTTCAACAGATCTTTACTTTTCAACATGGTATTTACTTTTTCAATTGATCTTTACTTTTTCAATTGATCTTTACTTTTTCAACATGGTATTTACTTTTTCAATTGATTTTTACTTTTTTAGTTGAACTCTCTCTAATCCTTTTTTTACTACTTTTACTTTAGAACCTCAATATTCTTTTTTATAAACTATACATTTTATATACTATTCTATTTATATTATCTTAAGGCTAATAATCTCAAACTTTAGTTTTGATAACCACAGGTTTTTACCTGTACTTCTTTAATCGAAGTCGATTTCTAATTACAAGGGGGTTTAGTGCTGAAAGATATTGCTGTTGGAACCTGTGTACACCTGTTATCCCGGATAGATGACAAAGCTCTTGACGAGTTCTGGAAAGAAATCTCTGCAGGCAAATCTCCGATAGTCGATTCTCAGGGCAATCTGGGTTATTCCTTGTTGAGCGAGGATGGCATTTTATTTATCAGAAATGATTTTGCAGCTACGAGTTATGAGCAGTTTGAGCTGGTTTTTGGGGACCTTTTCCTGCCAGACACGGTTCAGGAACTCCTTCTTAAAGATAAAGTATTGCTTCTTATGGTGTGCAGGAAAGGCACGCAGGACTTATTACTCTCCAAACTTCGCACTGATGTCAAGTTCATGCTTGACCTGCCACGTGGAGAATACTTCTTTTTCGTATTTCTTCTGGACGCGGGCGCTGAATCCTTTTTAAACTCTACAGTCCACGCTATAGGTTTTCCATCCAGAATGCATTTGAACAGCCCGGAGCTTGAGACCTTTTATCTCAAACACCCTGTTGATATCTGGGAATTCGTAGACCCTTCTCCTATAGATATTAAACGCGGAGGACCCTTCTACATCAATATGATTATGGTAAACATTGAACAGATCCCGGGCTGTTCCTTGCTCTTTTCCGAACTTTTGCAGGAAGATGAATCCACACCTCCTCTTTGAAATCTACTCTCTTAAATGAGCTCTGCATCTAAAGCTCTATTTTCTCTCTACTTCAGGTGCAGATTGAGGACTTTAGGTCAAGTGTAATTAGTATAATTAGTATAGTTTTTCAGATTCCAAGAGTTCAAAAATAGTAAAATTAAAATGAAAATCTATTATCCATGATATCCGATAAGAAACTCAATTTTTCACATTCATTATTTGCTGAACTGCAAGGATATCAAATAATGTAATTACTCCAGCCACGAAGAAGATTATTGAAGGTACTGTGCTATAAATAATCGAACCTCCTGTAGCTAATGAATATAAAAAATAAAGCGCGTATAATGGACTTATAATTAAAATAACCCATGTAATGTATGTGAACGCATCCTTACTCATCTTTTCGCTATTGATCTCTGGTTTTTTATTTGTTTTCGTATTTTCGCTATTGATCTCTGGTTTTTTATTTGTTTTCATTTTTTCGCTATTGACATCTGGTTTTTTATTTGTTTTTATCTTTTCGCTATTGGCATCTGGTTTTTTATTTGTTTTCATATTTTTATGCTCCGAGTATCATTATTCATCAAATTTTCTCTTAATATTAATTAATAATGTACAACATATATAATAATTTGAGCCTGGGGTGGTTTTTTCAAGAAAAGTTCCAGATAAGAGAGTTTAGGTGCAAAGTCTCTTGAATGAAAAAATAGTTATAATTGCGGTTTCCAGTAATTTACAATGCAGCCCTTTACCAGATACGAAGAAATAGAACCTTACATCACAAAAGACGGTTCAATTATCCGCGAACTTATGCATCCTTCAGTCCACGGCAATTCAAACCAGAGCCTTGCCGAAGCTACCGTACCAGCCGGCGGAAAAACCCTTCTTCACAAACACCACCTGACCGAAGATCCCGGATATAACAAAGCTCTTGACAAGTTATGGGAAGAAACGTCGGTTGGAAAATCTCCAATGATCAATTTTCAGGGCCTAACTTATTCCTTATTGATCTAGAATGATACTTTATACCCTTAATCATTCTCTATGGATAATACTATTTTCAATTCAAGACCCATTGGTTTTTATGAGGACATTATGAGAATATCAACACAAAACAACGAAGAACCACACTCATTTGTCATAAACGATTTTACTTCTCATAATTATGAGCAGTTTGAGCTGGTTTTTGGGATCTTTTCCTGCCAGACACGATTCAGAACTCCTTCTTAAAGATAAAGTGCTGCTTTTTATGGTGTGCGTGAAAGGCATGCAGGACTTTTTACTATCCGAACTGCGTACTGATATTATTCACATAATGAGATATTTATAAATCATAGAGTCTGTGAGTTAATAGTAAGGTTGCACTATCACCAATATTGCACTAACTAAGAGAATGATTTCAATGTTATCTTTAAAATTCATTAAATAGTAATGTTTTACTTTCTATGGACTTTTAAGATTTTCTAAAATCCAATTTGTCGCCCAAAATAAAAATATAAAAATCAAGATCCTTGTGCCTAACTTATTGAAAAATTATAAATTCATGGCATTTATCTCAAAATTGTACTTTTTCTTCAAATATTTTAAGTACAAGGCAACTATTTTTCCTTCTCAAACTAACATTTTATGAACAGTCCCAGGTGACTTTTTTATATTTATAAAAACAGTTAAATACAGTTATGATATTTTATAATATAAAATAATAAAAATCCAAAAAGTAACTTAAACGAAAAGCTAGCCAGAAACCTTGTTGATCCCCTTCCACAAGATTCAAACAAGGTCTCTCAACGCACAAATTAAATGAAGTCTATTGTGTACACATTATGTTTATGTATACAATGATTACGTCGTATACAACGTATACATTTCATATTGTACTACAATACTACTTAAAGATTGCTACAAAGGCATCTAAATGGCATCTTAAAGGCGTATATTAGGTGACAAATGGTAGTTTTTAGGTACAAGTGTACAGATAACACTTCATGAGGTTTGGACGACTTATGTGAAATAATCATTAAATAAAGGCAAACATGATTATAAACTTACTTATAAATATAAGTGTCCAAAACCTGACACTTTCCGATATTAACATGCTCTCATTTCTTGAGACTTGTTTAGAACTTGCCTTAGTAATGCTATCATGTCATTATAAACTGCATGAGAAACGATAATTCAGAGATCTTCCAAGATCTCTTATTTTTGTTCTTACAATATAATAATTTAAATCTAATTTCGGTTTCTTATTAGTGCTGTGTCCATATAAAGTCAGTCTTTTGTTTAATTTTTCTAGTTTTTTTGTGAACGAAAAGATAATTATAATTGCGGTTTCCAGTAATTCACAATGCAGATCTTTACCAGATACGAAGAAATAGAACCTTACATCACAAAAGACAGTTCAATTATCCGCGAACTCATGCATCCTTCTGTCCACGGAAACTCAAACCAGAGCCTTGCCGAAGCTACCGTGCCAGCTGGCGGAAAAACTCTTCTTCACAAACACCACCTTACCGAAGAAATATATCACATTACCGAAGGCAGTGGGATAATGATTCTTGGATCTGAAGAATTCGAGGTCAAAAAAGGAGATACTGTTTGCATTTCACCCGGTACTCCGCACAGAATTCAAAACACAGGAAATACGCTGCTGAAAATTCTCTGCTGCTGTGCGCCGAGTTATTCTCATGAGGATACGGAATTGGTGGAACAATAATGAAATCTAAGGTCCCGTCCCGGAATAAACTATGCAGATTTCCAATTGAATGTTTTGATTTTCACTATCAAGATAGCCAGTCAAAGTTACAATAAATTCTAAGTTGCATAGGTGATTTCGTTACGGGCACTAAATCTATAGTCAATGTATGAAACTCATGTTTTTTATCTAATTTTTTCTAAATAATTCTGCTTCTACTATTTTTGTCAATTTAAGCTCTTGTATCCCTAAAAATTAAATATGTAAGCCATATGTATACACAAGTTATTCCACAAAAGAGCAAGAATGTAAAGTTCATTAAGTCACTAGGAACAATAATCGCAAAAATACCTCCAAAGTAAGAGATAATAATTAAACCGATAAATCTCTCATATCTTTGAGTAGGGATTTTACGTTCTTTAATATTGTAAACATTCAAACTAGATCGAAGTTCTATTAGTGCATCATAAAATTTGTTTATTTTATCTCCTTTTAAAGAATCAGCTATGTTTAAATATAGTAATGATTCGTTTTCTTTGTGCCATTCTAAGTATCTGTTAACTTGCGTTGACAGCTCATTTTCTATTTCACGTCTTTGGTTTAAATAATAATGAGTTGTCGAAAAAATAACTGTACCTCCTATTGCGAGAGAAAAGAATAGAGTAGAAAGTGAAAGCTGTATATCACTAGTTGATTCTAATATTTGATATGAATTAATGGAAGAACTCAGCGTATTGAATAATTGGAATGTTATATTTTTATCTACTAGGGTTGTTAAAACTAAAAGATACAAGTTTAATAGTATCAGAAATATTGTCAATGTGGTGAAAGTTATATATATATTTTCTATAGTTATAGAAAATATTATTTGCACTATATTCCTTAATTTTATAGACACTTTCCCTAATAATTTGCGTGCAAAATAATAACCGATCAACAAGACTGATATAATTATACTTAACGAGAAAAATACTATATAAACTTGTATATCTTTCGATACATACTTTACAGCTATGTATATTAATGCTGGTATGGCTACTATTAACAAAATATTATACCAGTACCACACATTTTTATTTTTAAAATAAAAATTATTTATTATAATTTGTTCGTCATTTTTATTTCCTAAATCATCGTGAAGATTCTCCAACATTTTAATTTTGGAAGTTTCTGTTACTTTTGAATTAGAAAGTTCTTCATTTATTTGGAAAAACGATTTTTTGTATTGTATAGCCTTAAATATAAAAACTGAAGTTGTTGTAGAAATTAGTAGTATTATAAGTATGGATAAGTCCACAAAGTTTATCATATATAACATATTGTTATTTTTTAGAATATATATCTTATACCACAAAAAAGGCTTATGTTTTTACATGATATTTTCGACTACATCTATACGAAATTCTCAAGCAGAATTTTTGAATTAAATTGAAATGAACCTGCAATTGGCATAAGCCTTTTTAATCTACAAGTGATTTGTAAAAAATCAAAATTTGAATTAATATAATCAGTCCAACTGGGGTGAACAGAAAAAAAATGTCTGTTTAAAAAACTGAATATGAGTGACTGGTTTATTTTGAAAAAAATCATTAGCGTTTTTGTGCTTAAAAGTTATTTTTATTATTTTCATCTTCTATACATCCCTAATTTGACAGATTCTGCTATCAATACAGTATTTTATTACACAAAACACGTTGTATCGACACAGTACATTTTGGTAAAATAAAAAATGTCAAAAAATCATAAGATGCGGGATAAAACTTTGAATAGTATGAAGAAAGCAGAAGCATGAAGCCCGTTCAGACATTATACAATATACGCTTCTGTTAAATTTGGGATACATAGTTTTTTTATTCATTTCTCTACTTTGGAAACGCCGCTCTCCTGCGTCGAGCGTGACAAAGACGACCAAATATGGCGAATATGGTTTCACGGGTTAATTTTGTACTTATTTTTATTTCTCTGGTTCAAATGAAATTGTTTTATACTCTTCGTTAATCCTTTGAGCACCCATTTGTATTCAGTTGTTATTATTCCAACGTGATAGAAATAACGTCTGCCATCATTCTTTACCGGTTATTTTGGCGTTTTGAGAGCCATAATATTGCAAAAGCATTAAAACTCAATCAAAAGCCGGGTTGGACATTTTATCCTGAAAACACCAATCATGCATCAGTAGACGATTTCCGCATTAGGAGTTGTTATTAAATACCCACTCAAAATAACAAAGAGCCTATTATTCTGAATTTATTTTCTTTAATCTTTTTATATAATTATTTTATTATTTAATCACATTATATTAATATTTTGACAAGATAGCAAATTGCTACTAAACGTGAGTATAAAAACACTAGAATTTTAATTAAAAGAAAAATATAAAGATTGGAGTTGGTGGTATGGAACCAATAACTAGGGAAGAACTAGAGAAAATAAAAAAGGATGCAAAAGCAGCCGGAAAAGATGTCTCAGATATCGAGAAACTCCTGGAGCAAAAAGAGATGCCAAAACCTCCCATGGGAGAAGTAAAAGTAACAGGCGTCACTCGAGATGTCTGGATGAGAATGGAAGAAAAAAGTGAGAAGACTAAAGTAAAGGGCAAACGTGTGATTATGTCAACAGGCCCGGCCAGGGAGGAGGATTTTGAATGATCAATCTCGTAGACGAGGCGGGTGCACTTTCAACAGAGGAGTTCCACGAACTGAAGAATTTCGTTGTTGATGAGTGTCTTTGCACTCAAGTAGAAACACCGTGGCTTGAATACGTCAAGATAAGGGCGGATGGAGATACGGGCTACAAGGGCTATTGGACTGCTCAATGGGACGAAGTTGGGCTTGACAAGAGAAATGTAAAAGCAGTGATAATTCTCAATGCCACATATCTGAAGACTCTAGAAGATATGAAGAAAACGTTAGCACATGAGTTTGGGCATCATTGGACCTTGGGCTATATGATCGAAAACTTTGAGCAGGATATATGGAAAGAAAGGATGCCACTAGATTATTACCGGATGAGAGGACTAGATCTGGATAATTTTGCTCCAGATTATTCAAAAGACTGGTATCATTGTGACAAAGAAGTCCTTGCAGAGGATTACAAGTATTTTTATTCTCCATTCGATGGAGAGCATCGTATGAAAAATTTGGTAGGTAATCCTTCAGAAGAAATTAAAGCTAAAATAGTCGACTTAGGCTTGGGAGCAAGGAGAAGCTGGGAAGAGTTAGTTAGATGTAGATTTAGTAAGTCAAAATGAAAAAGCCGATCTCAAAATAGATATACGCTATATATTATAAATTTAGCAATATATATCTGCATATATATACAGATACATAAAATCGATGATGTTCTATTGAAATCATGGAGCATCACCATCACCTTTCCTTCATAGAAATCACATACAGAAAAACCTCGTAAAGAGTTACGGAAACTAATGAATGAAATTTTGTATATTGTTACAACAGGTTATATTTAGTAAGATTTTCCCCGCCAATTTGATTTTTTTTCTGCTTTTTCTTTTTTCCGTTGTTACTTCCTTATTTCCGTTTTTCTAGTTCAAATAAATTCTTTATTTTCTTCATTCAGCTTTGCTACGCCTTTCTGATTCATTCCCAATCTAAAAACAGCTCAGTTTTTAAGATTTCCTCCATTTCAATGCTTTCCAGGATCTCAAAAGCGAGATTTGCCGTAAAATCGTCTTCCGAGTCAAGTAAAGCCTGCAAACGTGGCCTGTCCTCTTCAGTACATATCTTTTTGAGGGTTCCGGCTACTTCGGCTTTTACGAAGCGGTTACAATCATAAAGGCTGTTGATAAGGGGTCCGACGGCCTTTTCAGGTTTTATCCTGCCGAGGGCTTTTGCAGCAGCCAACCGCGTAAAATCATCCGTATCCGTAAGGGCGGCAATAAGGTGATCAATTGCGTTTTCGGCTTTAATCTGGCCGAGAGCTTCGGCTGCTCCTGATCTTCCTTTATTTTTCTGGTCCATCAGTGCATCAATAAGAGGTTCTATAGCTTGGCTGGATTTTATTTTTCCAAGGGCTTTTGCAGCTTCTTCTTTTACAAAGCCATCAGTATCAAAAACCAGAACATCTATCAAGGGCTGGAGGACTTCTTTTGATTTGATCTGGCCGAGGGTGTAGGCAGCAAACCGGCGCACGGTTGCGTCTCTGGACTTGAGGGCACTGACCAGCGGAGGGATAGCTTTTTCACAATCAAAAAGGTTCAGGGACCCGGCTGCAAGCCTCCTGACTTCATCGTCCTCGTTATCAAGGGCACTGATCAGGGATTCAAACGCTCTTTCGCTCCTGCTTTCAGATAGGCTTTGCAGGGCTTTTGCTGTTTCTTTTCGCACAAGTTTATCTTCGTCTTTCAGGGCGTTATCAATGAAATCAAATATTTGGTTTGATATGCAATCAGGAATCCCATAGGGATTTATCTGGCCAAGGGCTCTTACTGCTCCCTGTCTTGTGAAAGGGTCCTGAGACTTAAAAATCCTGATAAGGGGGTCAAGGACTTTTTCGCACTCCAGTTGTCCTAGTGCATTTGCAGCTTCCTTCCTGACAAAGCGGTTTTCATCTCCGAGGGCAAAAAGCAGCGGAGCAATGGCTTTTCTGACTTTCATCATTCCCAGAGCCTTTGCGGCTTCCAGTCGGACTAAATGGCTGTTGTCCTGGAGTTTATTTATCAGGGTTTTAGCAGCTTTCTCAGACTTTATTTCTCCAAGGGATTCTACGGCTGTCTTTCTTACAAACTCGTCCTCATCCGAGAGTGCAAAAACAAGGGGGTCAAGTGTTTCTTCGGACCCTACTCCCCCGAGGGCTTTTGCAGCTTCTCTTCGGACGAAACGGCTTTTATCCCCAAGCATATTGACGAATGTGCCGGAAGTTTTGTCTGATTTGATTTCTCCAAGCGCTTTTGTAGCGATCCAGCGCACAAATTCATCATTATCTTCAAGGGCATCTACAAACGGTTCAACAGCCCTTTCCGATCCCATCCGGCCCAGGGCTTCGGCAGCTCCCAGCCGGACAAGTTTGTCTTCTTCCTGAAATGCTTTTATTAGAGCTTCTGCTGCTTGTCTGGAGTTTATCCTTCCAAGAGCTCCTACAGCTCCAATCCGGACAAAATCGTCTTTAGCCCCAAGTGCGGAAATAAGGACTTCCAGCGCTTTTTCAGATCCAATCTGCATTAGCGCATTTGCAGCTTCCAGCCGGACAGCCCGATTATGATCTTTAAATGTGTCCCTGAGCAGTTCTATTGCTCTTTCGGACCCTATTAAGCCAAGAGACTTTACGGCTTCTATCCGCACAGAATAATCTGCATCCCCAACTGCAGTCTCAAGCGGAATAAGTGCCATCTCGGACCTGGTTTCCCCAAGCACTTTCGCAGTTTCTCTTTTTACCCTGATATCTTTATCCTTAAGTGCTCCAGTATTGGCCCTGATCCCACAGGTTCCTAGCCTTCCAAGGCTCTGAACAGCCTTTACTTTTTCTATAGTATACCTGCTGTCAAGTTTCCTGGCAAGCAAAGCACATAGTTTTTCTTTTGTTTCCGGGCTGGCTCTCACAGCGCACTTTGAAGCCAGATATAAGTTTCCGCTTGAGCTCATTGAATTTACAAGTTCTTCTTCTGATTCGAGCAAATCCGAGGTGAGCATTATCACATTCTCCCATCTCGGATTCCTTAATGATTTTGAAATGTCCATCCCGTTTTCAAAGTAAGTTTTCAGCTTTAAAGCCGCAAAATATTCCTGAAAAGTTCGATCTATTCCGAACCTTACTTCGGACCTCTTTCTTATCAGGAGTCCGAGCTCTAAGCAGGTCTGAAGGAGTTTCCCTGCCCTTACTCTACCAGACTTGCTGTGCTCTATAATCTTTCCAGATTTTCTGCATTCTGTAATCCTTCCAGATTTTCTGCACTCTGCAATCCTTCCAGACCTGCTGGATTCCATATATGCTTCTGCCACTTCAAGGGCATAGCTATACTTACATGAAATCTTATTCCTGCACTGGAGTTTGAAGGCCAGGTTCATAAGGACATTTTCAATATCTGTTCTTTCGGTATTCGGCTCCTGATAATCTACTTTCCCAGTATTTAGCCCCTGAAAGCCTGTTCTTTCGGCACTGGGTTCTTGAGAATCTGTTTTTCCATCAGGTTCTCTCTCCAAATTTGTATTCTCAAAGCTTACTCTTAGAGGCAGCTGGGTCTGGGATCTAAAAAACTCCTCTCTTATCCTGTAATCTTTAAAAAGTTCCAAAATGAGTGCCTGATAGATTTCTGCCCTGTTGGAGGGAATAGAGTCAAAAAGAGTAAAGTGCTGGATGTCTTCCGTTTTTTCTCTTGTCCCCATATGCGCAGTTGAAAGTTTGAGCCAGAGATAAAGCATCAGAGGATTCTGAAGAATCGACTGTGACTGAGTCTCACCCAGGCTCCTGACCTTTAAAAGCTTTGCCTGTCTTTTATTTGTGACGTTCTTTTCTATGAACAGCCTGATATTTTCATCGGTCAATTTTTCAAGTTCGGAAAGTGCAAATGTGCTTTTTAAGCTATCAGAAGGTTCGGGTCTTGAGGCAATAACATATCTACAGGCTTCATACTCGGAAATAAAGTCGGAGATCTCATCAAAAGGAGAGAAATTCTCTGAAGGCATAAGCAGGTCAAGCCCGTCCAGTAACAGCAGTAATTTTCCTTCTCCTTCTAGCAGTTTCTTAAAATCCGTCTCAGAAATACCTTTTTTTGTTACCTGTATTTTTAAATAATTATAAAAAGAGCCTTTAACATAGGAATCAAGTGCTATATATATTGGAACAGATCCCTCTTTTTTCAGTAGGCGTTCCCTAGCATAGACATTACTCAGCCACTTAAGGGTGCTTGTCTTTCCCGAACCTGCTTCCCCGTAAATTATCAGGTGCCTTTCTTTTTCCACAATTTGTGATATCTTGAAGTCGTAGGCAAGGGAAACCTTTTCTTCGAAAAGCCTGCGCGTGATTGGTAGTATTTCTCTGGCAGATAATTCTACGTAGTTACAGACTTTATCCCTATCTTCCAGTATTACGTTTTTCAGGTATGTTCCCAGGTTCCCTTTTGAGCTGCTTTCAGTTATGGACTCAGGCATGTGTCCCCCACAATCTATAAATGGTGTTTCCTTTCCAGATTCTATTCCTTTTGTCAGGGGACCTTTTTTAGGTTTACTGCTTTCAGTATATATCTTCAATACGCATCTTGAGTATATATCTTCAATACGCATCTTGAGTATATATCTTCAATACACATCTTCAGTGTATCTTCAATACGCATCTTCAGTATGTATCTTCAATACACATCTTCAGTGTATCTTCAATACGCATCTTCAGTATGTATCTTCGGTGTGTACCCGAACTTTTTCCACGACTTTCTTGTTATATGCATTTACGATGTCGCTTCGGGTAATAAGACCTAGGAGTTTGGTCTTGTCCTCTCTGTCCACAACTGGAAGCCTGCCTATTTGTTTTGAAGCGAAGCGTTTGAGGACCGCGTCAAGGGTTTCATCAGGGTAGGCAACTTCCAGACGCCGGGTGGCTATATCCTTCACTTTTTTGTCAACGTCTCCTGACTTTACTTTGCTCCGTAGGTCTGAAAGGGTTACTATACCTGAAAGTTTGCCTTTGGAATCAAGGACTGGAAAGCCTACGTGGCGGCTTACCTGCATTAGGGCCGTCAGTGTCTCAACACTCTTCTCCTCAGAAACTGTCTGGACATACGTGATCATGGCATCTTTTACAAGCATGGAGCTCATAATGTCCACTTCTCTGCCTTTTCGGATTTTAAACCCTCTCCTGCGTAGGCCCTCCGTGAAAATGGACTCCGGATAAAGGGCATTTGACATCACATTGCTGAGGACGCAGGCAAACATGAGAGGAAGAATCATATTATAATCCCTTGTAATCTCAAATAGGATCAGGATGGCTGTAAGGGGGGCCCTGGCAGTTCCGGCAAAGACCGCACCCATCCCAACCATAGCATATGCCCCTTGCTCGGCTACAATCCCCGGGAAAAACAAGTTTGCGATTGTCCAGAAAGCTCCTCCCAGCATTGCACCTGTAAAAAGGGAAGGAACAATCGTTCCTCCTGAGCCTCCAGAGCCTAGACTCAGGGAAAAAGCGAGGATCTTTAAAAAGAGCAGGATTAGCAGGAGCTTGAAAGTAAGCTGGTTGTTGAGTGCGTCTGTTATTACATCATATCCCATTCCGAGAACTCTGGGGTAAAAAAGGCCTATTGCACCTACTGCGAGCCCTCCCAGGGCAGGTTTGAATACAGGATGGAGAGGAATTTCCGAAAAAATATCTTTTGTGTGGTAAAGCGTCCTGATAAGTAGTGTAGAGATAAACCCTGCAAGAAGCCCGAGCACAAGGTAGAGCCCGAGTTCTTTGTAGGGACTTACCATTTCGTAGGAAGGGATTTCTATAGGTTTAACCCCGAAAAGTGTGCTTGAGACAAGGGTTGCAAAGACCGAGGAGATAACTATCGGAATAAAGGTCCTGGTTTCAAGTTCCCCGTAAATCACTTCTACTACAAAGACGACTCCCGCAAGAGGGGCATTAAATGCAGCCGCAATTCCGCCAGCAGCTCCGCAACCTAGAAGTATCTGAAGCTGCCTTTCAGGGCTCTTCAGGATTTTCCCGAGAAAAGCCCCAGTCCCGGCTCCTGCAAGGATTCCAGGTGCTTCCTTTCCCAGCGCACCTCCTGAACTGATTGTGATTATTGAAGTAAAAATCTCCAGAAAAACATCCTTGAGATTAAGCCTTGCTCCACGGAGGGTTACGGTTTCTATAAGTCCGTCAACGCCGTACTTCTTTTTCATCAGAAAATGGGAGATTATTCCTACCAGCAACCCTCCAAGGGCTGGCACGAATAACACATAATAGTTTGGGAACTCGTGTAACGGGGACCCTTGCTGCATACCCAGAAAAGTATTGCTGTACTGGAGAGTCTGGTCATAAACTCCTATCACGAACCCTGTAAGGAGCCCGATTATAATAGCAATTGAATTGACCTTGGTAGTTTCGGTATCAAACCGGGTAATATACTCGGTGATCTTGGGATGTTTTTTTACATTGTGAAATGCCGATATGTGCTCTGGACTAACTTCCAAAAACTCGTACCTCTTAAATCCTTTTATCTCTTCCTTTTTCTTGAACAAAAAGGTAAGTTTCAGGTTATTCTACCTGAATATTTTTCACTCGAAGGATTTCAAGCATTTATTTAAATGTATCATAATATTATATTATACAATGTATGCCCAGAGTACAGCCTGCAAAAATCGAAGATTCTTTTCCTCGATTTTTTTGCTATCTTCATCCTTCTTTATCTTCGTTATCTTCATCCTTCTCTATTTACAGCTTTTCATTTGATTCTTATCTTTTGTTATTCTGAATAAGTTCCAGAACCTCATAGAGTTTTTTTGCAGTTTCGGAAACGGTCTGCATACCGATGGAGTCTTCTTCTACCGGGTTCCAGGCTATTCCGCCGAAATGAGAATTATCGCCAACTACAATCATACCGTGAATATGCATCCAGTCATGGATTGATTGAATGGTTTTTTCCTGACCTCCGTTTCTTGAGCCTCCAACTGAGAGAGCGGCTCCAACTTTGTTTTTAAGTGCAAGGTTATTGCGGCGAAGCAGGACACTTCTATCAAAAAGAGCTTTAAGTTGGGCAGGATAATTCCCCATATATACCGGCGATGCAACAATTATGCCGTCTGCTGATCTCATTTTTTCATAAACTTCTTCCATATCGTCTTCAATTACACATGAGTCATTCTCCACACAAGCTCCGCATACTTTACAGGGTGCAATCTCCATGTTTGAAATAAAAACGGTATCGGTTTCAAAACCTCTTTCTTTTGCTATTTCGAGAGCAGTTAAAATCATTTTTTCACAATTCTTTCCCTTTCGTGGACTGCCTGAAATTCCCAGTATCTTCATTTAGATCATTCCGAAATTCTTTTATATTATTTATCACGTATAATCAGTAATAATTGTTTTAAGTATACCATCTGCCACAAATATCACAGATCGTTATGTAATTCAAGGAAAAAAGTTCGTATATAAGTTTTTGTTGGCGGTCTTAATTATATATTTATTATTTTTATATATATCTCTATTCATTTTACGTATGTTTATATATTAAGACCCAGCTAACTTAGACTACTCTAATTATATAGGAGGTTGGTTGATTGGTAACATTTTTAGAAAAGATCAGTGAAAGAGCAAAGAAACTTAACAAAACAATTGCTTTACCTGAAACTGACGATATAAGAACTCTTCAGGCAGCTGCCAAGGCTATCGAAAGAGGTGTTGCAAATATCGTTCTTATTGGTGATGAAGCAAAGATTAAGGAGCTCGCAGGAGATCTTGACCTCTCAAAAGCAAAAATTGTAAATCCTGAGACTTACGAGAAAAAGGATGAATACATTCAAGCTTTCTACGAGCTGAGAAAGCATAAGGGTATTACACTCGAAAGTGCAGCCGAAGTTATGAAGGATTACGTTTACTTCGCCGTTATGGCGGCTAAACTCGATGAAGTAGACGGTGTAGTTTCAGGTGCTGTTCACTCTTCCTCTGATACACTTAGACCTGCTGTCCAGATTGTTAAAACTGCCCCTGGTGCAGCTCTCGCATCTGCTTTTTTCATCATTGCCGTACCGGACTGTGAATATGGGTCAGACGGGACATTCCTCTTTGCTGACTCGGGTATGGTCGAAATGCCCAGTGTGGAAGACGTTGCAAACATTGCTGTCATTTCTGCAAAAACATTTGAACTACTGGTTCAGGATGATCCATATGTTGCAATGCTTTCTTATTCCACCAAGGGAAGCGCACACAGCAAACTGACCGAGGCAACAATTGCTTCCACAAAGCTTGCACAGGAACTCGCTCCAGATATTCCAATTGATGGTGAACTCCAGGTAGATGCAGCAATTGTTCCAAAAGTTGCAGCTTCAAAGGCTCCAGGAAGCCCTGTTGCAGGTAAGGCTAATGTCTTTATTTTCCCTGACCTTAACGCTGGAAACATAGCATACAAGATTGCCCAGAGGCTCGCCAAGGCCGAAGCTTATGGCCCTATTACTCAGGGACTTGCCAAGCCAATTAATGACCTGTCCAGAGGCTGCAGCGACGAAGACATTGTCGGTGCTATTGCAATTACATGCGTTCAGGCCGCGGCACAGGACAAATAATCTCAAACGTTTCTATATTTACAAACATTTTAGAAAGCTTTTTATTGACTTTCATATATAAAATACCTTATTGTATATATAAAACGGAAATTAAAAGCAATCTATGAATTGGGGTTTAAATATGAAGGTATTGGTAATAAACGCAGGAAGCTCATCCCTGAAATATCAGTTGATTGATATGATCAATGAGTCCCCTCTTGCAGTCGGTCTTTGCGAAAGGGTGGGAATCGATAACTCGATCATTACTCAGAAGAGGTTTGATGGCAAGAAGCTGGAAAAGCAGGTTGACCTGCCAACCCACAGAGTAGCCCTTGAAGAAGTTGTCAAGGCTCTTACCGACCCGGAATTTGGTGTCATCACAGATATGGGTGAAATCAACGCGGTCGGACACAGGGTTGTGCACGGTGGCGAGAAGTTCACAACATCTGCTTTGTTTGATGCAGGTGTCGAGGAAGCTATTAGAGATTGCTTCGATCTGGCTCCTCTCCACAACCCTCCAAACATGATGGGAATCACAGCCTGTGCAGAGATCATGCCTGGAACGCCCATGGTTATTGTTTTTGATACTGCATTCCATCAAACCATGCCTGCGTATGCCTACATGTATGCTTTGCCATATGACCTCTACGAAAAGTATGGAGTCCGAAAATACGGGTTCCACGGGACTTCCCACAAGTATGTCGCTGGAAGAGCCGCTCTTATGCTTGGAAAGCCTATAGAAGATACCAAGATTATCACCTGTCACCTTGGAAATGGTTCAAGTATTGCAGCAGTGAAAGGTGGAAAATCTATTGATACCAGCATGGGCTTTACCCCGCTTGAAGGGGTTGCAATGGGTACCAGATGTGGTTCCATTGACCCGGCAGTCGTTCCATTCATTATGGATAAAGAAGGACTGTCAAGTAGAGAGATTGATACTCTCATGAATAAGAAGTCAGGCGTACTTGGAGTTTCCGGGATAAGCAACGACTTCAGAGACCTTGACGAGGCGGCCTCTCACGGAAACGAGAGAGCTGAGCTTGCCCTTGAGATCTTCGCATATAGTGTTAAGAGGGTTATTGGTGAGTATCTAGCTGTGCTCAATGGTGCAGATGCGATTGTCTTTACCGCAGGTATCGGAGAAAACAGCGCAAGCATCAGAAAGAGAATCCTTGCTGGTCTTGACGGCCTCGGCATAAAAATCGATGAGGAAAAGAACAAGATCAGAGGCCAGGAAATTGACATCAGTACCCCTGATTCAAGTGTAAGGGTTTTTGTCATTCCAACCAATGAAGAACTTGCCATTGCAAGGGAAACAAAGGAAATTGTTGAGACCGAAGCTAAACTACGTAGCTCGGTACCTGTTTGATTGTAAAGGAGAAGTCTCCTTTACCTTTTCTATTTTTAACTTTTAGTATGCTCGTAAAAGCTTAAACTGCATTTTTGCTGTTATGAGTTTTGCTGAAACCTGCTTTACTATTATGAGTTTTGCTGTTACGAGTTTTACTGTTACGAGTTTTGCTGTT
>NZ_LZPK01000013.1:0-2226 GCF_001729375.1 Methanosarcina sp. A14
ACCGGACTGAATGGATAAGTGAAGACATAGATGCTATCAGCAGTTCCTCACCGGTAATTGCAGGAGGGAAAGTCTTTGTTGTATGCGGTCCCGGATCAATGAGTGGTAGTACGGAAGATATTCCTCAGTTAGTAGCCCTGGATGAGTCTTCAGGAGACATAATCTGGAACGTCAGTATCCCTGCAGCAGTATACGGTTCCTGGGCTTCTCCTGCTTACGATAATGGTATGGTCTTTACGGCAACTGGACCTGAACTCGGATGTTATAATGCAAAAACAGGAGAAAAACTCTGGAGCTTTGACGACACGCTTGGATCTCAGGGTGTGGTCGGTAGCGGGCCTGCTATTGCTGATGGTAAGGTGATCTTTAACGATTGGGACGGAAGCCATTATTACTGTCTTGACGAGTACACTGGAGACCTGCTATGGAGCTTTAAAGTGAAGGGCGATGCTCAATCCGTACCTGCCTATGCGGACGGGAAATTCTACCTGACAAGCTGGGAATATGGTTCTTCCTACCAGGGAAATACTTACTGCGTGGATGCAGCAACCGGAAAACAGATCTGGCACACCAATAATGTCGTTGCGAGTTTATGCGGTTCTCCGGCTTACAAGAATGGAATCCTTTACCTGACAACTTACAACTTCTACGGAAATGGAGAGCTTCTTGCCTTAAATGCAGCTGATGGCCAGATAGTCTGGAAACAGTCAATTGAAAGATCGGATTCAACTCCTGCTTTTGCCTATGGAAATGTCTACGTTTGCGGAGGAGCAAGTGGTTATAGCAATTTGCAAACTTACTGCTTCAATGCGACTACAGGCTCACCGGTCTGGTCAACGCCTTCAAAGACAACAGATGAAGGAGGTATCGGAGGTTGGACCTGCTCAGTAGCTGTTGCAGATGGGCTCGTTTATGTGGGAAGTGAAGGAAACGGGTATTTCGGCTATGAAAACCTTTATGCTCTGGATGCCTTCACTGGCGATGTTATATGGAATGCTCCTTATGCCGGTTCTTCACCTGCACTTTCAGACGGTATGCTTTTCAGTATAGGAGGCGACCAGAAAGTCTATGCCTTCAAGGACTCTTCCGCCTCACCTGTTGCGAACTTCATCGCAAATGTGACAAGTGGTAAAGCACCTCTGACGGTACAGTTCAATGACACGTCCTCAGGTTCACCGGCATCATGGGCCTGGGACTTTGAAAACGACGGCACTATTGACAGTACCGAGCAGAACCCAGTATATACCTATACTGAGGCAGGTAACTATACCGTAAATCTCACTATCAAGAACTCCGTCGGCAGCAACAGCACTGTAAAGACGGAATATATCACTGTTTCTGAAACCTCAATACCTGCAGAACCGCCAGTTGCTGTATTCATAGCTGATGTAACGAGCGGTACTGCGCCTCTAACTGTCAACTTTACGGATCAGTCCACAGGTTCTCCAACTTCCTGGCTCTGGGACTTCGGAGACGATGCTAACTCTACAGAGCAGAACCCAGTGCACACATACACATCAGCCGGTAACTATACAGTCAACCTTACAGTTGCAAATGCAAATGGCACAAATTCAACCTCTGCTTTGATAACTGTTTCAGAAACATCTGCAATAGCACTTCCTGTAGCCAATTTCACCAGTAATGTCAGCGAGGGTTCTGCTCCTCTCTCAGTCCAGTTTACAGATATATCTGAAAATGCAACAGAATGGAACTGGGACTTTGGAGACGGAGGTTCTTCAGATCAACAGAATCCGACACATCAGTATTCAAAAGCAGGAAATTACACAGTAGCACTTACAGCAATAAACGATGCAGGCAGTAATACAACAACAAAAACAGATTATATAAAAGTGACAGAAATTACAAAACCTGTTACAAAACCTGTTGCAAACTTCACCAGCAGTGTTAGATCAGGAAAAACACCATTAAAGGTTGCCTTTACTGATACGAGTACTGGCTCCCCAACTTCCTGGTTCTGGAGCTTTGGAGACGGATCAAAGTCATATTTCCAGAATCCGACTCACAAGTATTCAAAGGCAGGAGTATATACTGTTAACTTAACAGTAAAGAATGCTGCAGGCCGTAATACGGTAACAAAAACAGATTATATAAAAGTAGTAACAAAACCTGTTGCAAACTTCACCAGCAGTGCTACATCAGGAAAAACACCATTAAAGGTTACCTTTACTGACACAAGCACAGGCTCTCCAACTTCCTGGAAATGGG
>NZ_LZPK01000014.1:0-9244 GCF_001729375.1 Methanosarcina sp. A14
TTGAATATTGGTTAAGACATATACTCAAATAAAGAATTTATGGCCAAATCATTAAACAGTATAAATACTGGAAAGTAATCCAGACTCAAAATCCTCTTGAAAATTGCATTGTTAGAGAGAGTGGACATAAAACTTATAAGGAGTTAAAAAAGAGAAATTTATGGAGTTTTGAAGTGATTCCCAATGCCACCAGAACTCCATAAAACACGCCCTATGAGGCAGTTATCATGTTTAGCTGTGCGAATATTTAAGCTTACCTGATCCTGCCTCCTAGAGAAAAATAACTAGGAGTTAAACGAATGGTTAAGAACAAAATTGGAATAGGAATAATTCTTTTGACAATGCTGGTTGGTATGGCATTGATACCAGCTGTGAGTGCACAGAAAGAGGTATAGTGTAACTGCGGAGAAAGCCCTTGAGCACGCAAATGCTCACATGATAAACTTTATCTCAACTAACACACCGGGACTTGAAAACTGGACAGAGGCATATATTGACCCTAAACCATTGGAGCTTTATGACCCAAGTGGTAGAAAATTGTATTATCAATTTTCGGTATACAAAAATAGTAACCTAATAGGTAGAATCTACATTGGTGCCGATAAAAAGATGGGGCACTCAGTACAACTCGTTGAACTTGATTCAAAACCTTTTGATGCTGCTAAAGCCATTAAAAAATCAATTGAAATCGCCAAAAATGAATACCCAGATGGGAAAATTAAGTCAACTCAGTTGGTTGTATATGATTATCCTGCTATAGGAGTGATGACCGTAGTAAAGGACAAAACAACAGGAAACGAATATCGGATAGCTGTCCTTACTGTGGTCTTACTCTTGATAGGAGATCATAATGCTGCTATTAATATTCTCAGACTGGGATTACAGTCTGTAGCGAAAGCTTAGATGCCCGCGACTTCAGTCGCGGGAGTAGTCACGCCCAACCATCCTGAGTCTTTTGGGTAATTTAATGTTTCATAGAGCACTCTCTACTGGCTATGTCTGTACAGATACAATTCTCATAATGTCTTTCTATATAGCAGTGCTTTAGCGGTATAGTTTAATAATTATCAGGATGCCTTTAATGCATCCTGTTTGAATTTTATACTTACTTTTTTATTTTTCAATTTTTCAGGCAAGTTCTTTGTTGAAATACTTGTCATAGGAACTCATATCAAAATGTCCGTGTCCGCTCAGGTTGAAGAGAATCGTTTTTTCTTCTCCGGTTTGCTTGCATTTGAGAGCTTCGTCGATTGCACAGCGGATAGCGTGGGAGGATTCCGGAGCAGGTACTATACCTTCGGTCCTTGCGAACTGCACAGCGGCATCAAACACCGGGTACTGATCATATGCAACAGCTTCAATAAGCCCTTCAGCGTAGAGTTTACTTATAATTGGGGAGTCACCGTGGTAACGGAGCCCGCCTGCGTGGATGGCAGGAGGAACATGTTTGTGTCCTAGGGTATACATTTTAAGAAGCGGGGTCATTTCCGCAGTATCTCCGAAGTCATACCTGTATTCTCCTTTAGTCAGGGACGGGCAGGCGGAAGGCTCGACTGCAATTACTCTTGGATTTCTCTTTCCTTCAATCTTGTCTTTAATAAACTCAAGAGATATTCCCGCGAGGTTGCTTCCTCCGCCGCAGCAGCCTATAACTATATCAGGATAGGTTTCAACCTGTTCAAGCTGCTTCTTGCATTCAGCCCCGATTACTGTCTGGTGGAGCATAACATGGTTGAGGACACTTCCCAGTGAGTATTTAGTGCTATCATGTGCGATTGCATCCTCTACGGCTTCACTGATTGCTATCCCCAGGCTTCCCGGTGTTTCCGGCTGTTCCTTCAGAATCTTTTTCCCAAATTCGGTATCTTCACTTGGCGAAGGCACAACATTTCCTCCCCAGACTGTCATCATGGATTTCCGGTAGGGTTTCTGGTAAAAACTGGAACGGACCATATAGACTTTACATTCGAGATCAAAGTAATTGCAGGCAAGAGCTAATGCACTTCCCCACTGCCCTGCCCCGGTTTCAGTTGTGATCCTCTCGGTTCCTTCTTTCATATTATAATAAGCCTGGGCAATTGAGGTATTTGTCTTATGACTGCCTGCAGGGCTTACCCCTTCATTTTTATAGTATATCTTTGCAGGGGTTTTGAGAAGTTTTTCCAGCCTGTGAGCCCTGTAAAGAGGGCTTGGTCTCCAGAGCCTGTAAATTTCAAGTATCTCTTCAGGGATGTCAATAAACCTTTCACTGCTCATTTCCTGCTTGATAAGACCTTTTGGGAAAATAGGTTCAAGAGCCTTAGGGCTTATCGGCTCCCTGGTTCTTGGATCAAGAGGCGGATCGATAGGAGAGGAGAAGTCTGAAAGGACGTTATACCACTGTTTAGGCATTTCATTCTCGTCAAGGATAATCTTTGTCTGTTCCATAGGTTTTCTCCATCAGTCTTTTATGCACAAGTTCGTACTTCGACGTATATAAGTGTTATTTACTTTACATTTAAGGAGTTCACATTCCATTTATGTACTTTTGGGAAAAAGATGTTTGAAGGAAAGTTACTTATCAAAAATAGGGTCTGAAAAAAGAAAGATTGCCAGAAGCTGGAATCAAAAAAAAGGAAAAACAGCTAGAAGCAAAAACCGGGAAAAAAGTAAAGCGAACAGAATAGGAGCCAAAAAACGAAAAACGGTTAGAATCAAAATATTGGTTATGAAAAAAGTTTGATTCTAAAAATATTCACTTGAGGTTCTGAGAATTTCACTTAACATTCCGAGAGTTTCGTTTGACATTCTGAGAATTTCACATGATATTCTGAGAGTTCCACTTGATTTTAAGATGGATTGTCGATAACTGAAGTTCTTGATTTTTAACCGGATTATTGTATCTTTTCTGCAAGCTCCACAGCAAGTTTTGCCACTTCAGTAGCACATCTCCCTAGCAGGCGTATCATTGGTTCTTTTCCCTTGCCTCCTTTATCATAGATGACTTTCGGCACGCTTCCGTACTTTTTGATTGCTTCGGCTGTACCCCAGTCCATAGTACTGGAGTTCTCCGGTTCTTCAGCCCTGTCAAAAGAGGAAATTCCAAGTTTCATATCTATGCAGGCTGCAAGTGCCTCCCTGGAGTATTTTACGTTAATTGCTGCTCTTACTTCAGGATCATAACGAAGGGACGCAAGAATAATCCTTGCTACATGTCGGCTGGCCCCAAAATCGACACAGCCTACGGGAACTGCCCGATCCCTGTGCCTTACTATCCTGCCTTCGACGGCCGCAACGTCTTCGTAGCTGTCAGCTTCGGGAATAGCCATTCCTATGTTACAACCTACTTCGGGAATCAGTTTTGAAAAATCAGGGCTGCTTTCAAGAATCGAAACTGCTTCTTTTAATTCTCTTAAAACCAGGTAGCGTTCTTTTTCCTCCAGAATCAATCCAAGCTGGTTTACAGGACTTACTCCCCTGCCTGCAGGCCTGCTCCTGAGGATTGCCTGTTCAACGAATTTCTTTGCTTTCCTTGCAGCTCCCTCCAGGTTTTCTCCGGAAGCTAAGAAGGCAGTCACTGCCGCAGAGTAAGTGCAGCCCGTGCCGTGTGTTCCTCCTTTAACAAAAGTGCCCGGAACACGGGTAAAAGTCTCAGAATCAGCTTCATAAATCAAGTCAGTGGCATCCAGATGTCCTCCTGTAACAATGACAGCTTCAACACCCAGGTCCGCAATTTTCCTGGCTGCAATTTTCGCGTCCTCAGGGGTTTTGACAGACATGCCAGCGAGTGCACCTGCTTCGGACGCATTGGGAGTCGTAACCTTGCAGAAGGGCAGCAGTTCTTCAGTAAGGACAGAGATAGCTTCTTTTCGCAGAAGGTTTCCTCCTGCTTCAGCAGCTATGACAGGGTCCAGGACGAGAGAAAGCTCGTACTTCTTTACTTCTTTTGCAACTTCCCTTACGATTTCTGATGAGGCAAGCATACCACTTTTTGCCCACCTTACCTCCATATCAGTGCAGACGGCTTCGATCTGGCTGGCGACAGTTTCAGGAGTGAGGTCAAAGGTTTTCAACACTCCTGTGGTATTCTGTGCAGTAACCGATGTAATAGCGCAGGTTCCGTGTACTCCAAGAGCGGCAAAAGTCTTCAGATCCGCAGCAATTCCGGCTCCTCCTCCTGAATCCGAACCTGCAATAGTCAGAGCAATCGGGGTTTTTACTTTTAAGGTTTTTTCGGTCATGGATTCCTTCTCTTTTTTTCATTCGTTTTCCTGCTACTTTCTGGAACTTTTTCTTCTGGCAATGGGGATTTTATTTAATATTCTGGAATGGGAAATTAATTTAATATTGTGCCTTTCAGGAAGATTTTTATAAGTTTTAATAGAATTATTTGTAAAAAATCTTCTCAACAGGTTTAAATGACCCTTTGTTTTTTCTGGGGGATTGTCTCTGTCCTGAAGTAATTTTCGTTCATTTCGCGTTCATATCAGGGCATTTTGTAGAAAATTCTCGTTTATCTCAAGGGGTTTTTTCTGTATGATAACTTATAAAATGATATATTGCTTCGATACATTTATATATTGTATTTGCGACTTTGATGCAAATAATCATATTTAAGACGCATTTAAGACGCGGCGATCAATTTAAATCTGGATTAACTATTTATATTGATATAGATAATGACTTGATTTGTAATGTTTTAAGGGGACTGTAAGGATGGCAAACCGACCTCTGGATATTTTGAACAACGCACTGGACACACCTGTAATCGTTAGATTGAAAGGCGCACGCGAGTTTAGAGGCGAGCTGAAAGGATACGATATTCACATGAACCTCGTGCTTGACAATGCTGAAGAGCTAAGAGACGGAGAAGTTGTAAGCAAGTTCAGCAGTGTCGTTATTCGCGGTGACAACGTGGTATACGTATCTCCGTAATCTATATCAAGCACTTCATCTATTATCGTTAAACCTCGGAGCACCAGGACTTATTGTGACTGGCCGCAAAGAGTGAATTCAGATGAATAGAATCGCTTCAGATTATCGAATACTGCTCTAACAAATTAATTTTTATCAGGAGATTTAGGAATGAGTAAAGGTACTTCATCAATGGGAAAAAGGCAGAAACGCACACACGCTAAATGCAGGCGCTGCGGTAGTGTTTCTTTTAACGTGCATACAAAACAGTGTACTTCATGTGGTTTTGGAAAAACATCTCGTATAAGAGCTTACAAGTGGCAGGCAAAGTGCAAGTATTAAGCCTGTCTGTTCCACTTTCTCTATTTTTTACCTTCACCGGAGGTCGAAATTGAAAGAAGAATGTGGCGTTGCAGGCATAATTCTACCAGGCGATAGGCCGCAATCCAATACTGTCGCATTCAAGCTGTATTACGCCTTGTATGCCCTCCAGCATAGAGGACAGGAATCCACTGGCATAATGGTATATGATGGTACATCCTCTCATTCCATTAAAGGCATGGGTCTTGTCCCTGATGTGTATAACAAAGATTCTCTCGGACACCTGGTTGGAAATGTAGGAGTAGGGCATGTCCGCTACTCAACCACCGGAGGATCAAAAATAGAAAACTGCCAGCCCTTTGTTCTGAAATTTAAAGGAGGAGCAGTTGCAATTGCCCATAACGGGAACCTGGTTAATGCCAGAACGCTCAAGGATGAACTGGAGTGCGAAGGCCGTATCTTTATCAGTGAGTCCGATACCGAAGTTATTGGCCACCTTCTTGTAAAAGAACTGATAAGGCATGACCCTATAGAATCAATCCGGAATGTCATGCGCAAGCTTGTCGGTTCCTATTCCCTGGTTATCCATATAGGCGGTGTTCTGTATGCTGTGCGGGATCCTCTCGGTCTTAAGCCGCTCTGCTTCGGGAAAGTCGATGGTGGATATGCAGTCTTCTCGGAAAGCGTAGCCCTTGACACCCTTAATGGCACCCTTATCAGGGATGTGCGGCCAGGTGAGGTCATAGTCTTTACAGGCAACAGTTTTGAGAGCTACCAGATAGGAAACGAGACTCATCCTGCACATTGTGTTTTCGAGTTCATTTATTTCGCAAGGCCTGATTCTATTATTGACGGAAAACTGGTATACAAAGTGCGGGAAAATATCGGGAGAGAGCTAGCCAGAGAACATCCTGTAGAGGCTGATGTTGTTTCTCCTGTTCCTGACTCCGGGATTACTTCGGCAATTGGATATGCCAGGGAATCAGGTACCAAATACCTTGAAGGTCTTATGAAGAACCGTTACATAGGGCGTACATTTATCCTGCCTGGCCAGGAATTGCGTGAAACCGCAGTCCGGCTTAAAATGAATACCATTCAGGATAATGTTAAAGGCAAACGTGTTGTTCTGGTTGACGACAGCATTGTCCGGGGTACAACCTCAAGGCGGATTATAGATATGGTCCGCAGGGCAGGTGCGTCAGAAATCCATGCAAGGATAGGAAGTCCTGCAATTATTGCCCCCTGCTATCTGGGTATAGATATGGCTACCCGGCAGGAACTTATCGCCTCTTATAAAACCGTAAAAGAGGTTGAAAGCCTTATTAATGCGGATTCCCTCGGATATCTGAGTATTGACGGACTTATGAGGGCTCTTGGGCGCGATAAGTGCGACATGTGCCTTGGTTGCCTTACAGGTGAGTATCCTGTAGAAATTCCTGGAGAAAACTGCATAAGGAAGCAGACACGTCTGGATGATTTTAACAATAACCAGGAAAGTTCCTGAACGGCTCTTCCAAGTCGATTCGTAAGGAACTTTCTTTACGATTCTTTTTGAATTTTCACTGTATTTGTGAATTCTTTCACTATCTATTTGATTTTCCACTACTCTTTTTGAATTATCAATGTCTATTTGATTTTCCACTACTCTTTTTGATCCGTTCGTAGTTTTTATCTATTCTACGTTTATTCGTCATCTTGTTAAGCCTTTAAAAGCGTAACATTAACTGTCCTGCTTCTTGGCCCATCCATTTCGGCAAAAAAGATTCTCTGCCACGTCCCGAGCTCAAGCTTTCCTGCCGAAACAGGCAGGGCTTCGCTTGCTCCAATCAGTACTGCTTTGAGATGGGAATCCGCATTGTTATCTATGCGATCGTGCCTGTAACCAGCACCGGCAGGAACAAGCTTATTTAAAAGATCCAGTATGTCCTCTTTTAGCCCGCTTTCGTTCTCGTTTATTATGATACCTGCGGTAGTATGTCGTGTACTGATAAGGCATATGCCTTCAATTATTTCGCATTTCATTACTTCTTCCTGAACTTGTGAAGTGATATCAACCAGTTCAATGCGTTTGGACGTCTCGATTTTGAGTTGCAAAGTCTTTCCCTCTAAAGCTTTCTAGATTCTATTTCAGTCTTTTCTTACAAAAAATGCATTGATTCAACGTAATATCCTATTTTCCTCACTTCTTAATGCAGTGCGCGGACTTGCTGTAAATTCAAAGTTCATTTTTTGCTTACTGAATATAATCCATTCTCTTAATATTGGATTTTAAACTACCAACTTTTTGAGATTTCTAATTTTACAGAAAAATAGGCATACTGCTTAAGTTTTTATAGAAAGCAGGAACTAGGTAAAGACGACGTTCAGTAAATCCTAAACCGTTAATGCACATTGCCTTAATTACAGCAGAATGAGAAATGTTGTGGCCACTTTTCTGAGGAGAAGAGTGTAAATCGAATATGAACTATCGAGTTCGTCAAATACGCCAGCAATAAGGCCATAATGACTAAGATGAGTTGTGGATTCAGATCTAGGAGAGAGAGTCATTATGGCAAAATTAGGTGAGATTTTATAAAAAGTAAGTACACGATTTGAAAAATATTAAACCCAAAAAATTTACTGTGGGAAGGCAATATATTATATTAAAGAAACATATCTGATAGTCGTCTCTTCTTTAATGAGAAGTACTTGCGTATTTATTCTAAAAGCAGCCCAATGTCAAAAATTGTTGATTCTCAGTAGTGGTTTTACCTCTTTAAAGCAGCACAGCTTCCTCTTTCTAAAAGTACTTTTCTTCGAATTGATACAACAAGAACCTCGAATAGGTGTAGTAGATTGCGCCAAAAACTATAATTTTAATTTCTGAATTATTTTCAAAGCTAATGCCACAAGTATAATAAAAAATATTATTCTCAATATTATCGTTATTACTACAATGGTGTCTATCATTTATATTCCTCATATTCATAAATTTTGAATTTATTTTTGATTTTTCTTTATGTTACTATAATTTCAACTCATCAAATATATTTATTTTTTGAAACGTTTGAGTTCTATACCGCATATTAATAGCAAATAATGTTTATTATTAACTATTATTTCCTTTTTTCTATCGAAGTTGAATTTTAATACCCCAAGACTAAATTATCGCACGAGCCCATCCCAAAATTTGATCTAATCTTATTATTGCTGCCACCATTTACAACTCCAAGGTACGATATTTCTTTGATTTCATATCTTGGAAACACTTTCTTGCATGACTTTATCCAGTTAAAGAACCATTTTATTGCACTTTTCTTTTTGTATTCTTCCTGATTTACCTTTATTGGTCTTCCTCTCTTCTTTTTCTTCTGATTTTTCTTGTTTACTGTATATTTGACTTTATTCCTCTTTTTCGGTTATATTCCCTAATCTTAGCTGTATCATACATCCATCGGCTGTCTTACTTTTTTGTAGCCATCATATTCGGTGGTTCTCCTTTTTTAGCTGGAATATACTTTGTATCAGTAAAGCAATGAGATAGATCTATTTTCTTCAAGTCGTAACCTTTGTTTAAGAGCTCATTGAAAATTTTCAGATATGTGTACTATGTTCACAAAAATAGAGATGGAACCTATGAACTGTTGACTTAGATCCCTAGCAACGGGGAACATCTTTTCACGTACAACCTGTCATAACAACGTACAAATACCGTTCATTAACTTACTCATATCTGCACACGGCCTTCCTGCATGTGGTTTATGTGGAGAAAGATAAGGCTCTATGGACTCCCAGAAAGCATCATCGATTTCACGGAAAGACATTAAAGTAAATTTATAATTTCAATATAATATTACTTTTGGGATTGGCTCCATAATTATTTATAGAAGTTGACCTCTTTTTCATTAGGGGTGTATGAAATTTTTAATAGGGTGCTTTTTGAATTTAAATCAGTAATTATCGAGAAAAGATGAGGTGATAAGATTAACAGAATTCGTATTTTGAACTTTTGGTGTGTCTCGTTTGTATATTTAGAGAATCTCAAATTAGC
>NZ_LZPK01000015.1:0-16991 GCF_001729375.1 Methanosarcina sp. A14
GCTAATTTGAGATTCTCTAATAAGTATTAGTGATAATGGAATACCTATAAGTGCTTTCTTGCATAATTTCCATGATATTTTTGCATTTATGCGGATCGTTATTAATATTTTGTATATATAAGAGCCGATCCCAAAACCTATTTTATTCTAAATCACTATGAGTTTTCAGGATCAGTTTAATGATTAGGTATTCAACTGACTGTTCCACATACGAAATTCAAAAATCAAATTTTGAGTTTCAGGATAGGCTCATAATATTATGTGTTATATTCAGAATATATTCAGAATATATCCAGGGCTTAATAAGCAAACATGCCTTTAAGAGGCCAGTGAAATTTATATGGCTAAGAAAGCAGTGGTTATAAACGGTGATAGCATAAGTCCGTAACTGGTTGATGCAATACTAAAAGTAGCTGATGGAGCAGGCACCAATCTCGAATTTATTAGATGTGATGCTGGCGCAGGCTGATGGAAACATAATAGGGGCAACGCCCTGGTCCTTGATAGGGTATGGAATGTCCTTGACAGTTCAGATGCATGTTTTAAGGGTCTAACCACAACTCTCTGAGGTTGTAGGAGCACTAAGAAATATTGCTGTATCCATTAGAAGCGCACTCTCTAGTGAATGTTCACTCTATCAAGGCATTTCCAACACTACAAGTCTTCTCAATGATATTGATTTTGTATGTGTCTGTGAAGATACCGAGGAATTTTATATGGGTGAAGAGATCAAGCTCACTGACGATGTTTCTATTACTATATGAAAGACCCAGCCGCCTATATGAAAGACCAGTCGTATTTCAGGTGTCAGGGTCTCAAGTATGCTTATCAGGAAAAAAGAGATGCAACTTCGATATGATGTGGAAAGAAAGCTGAGGATTTAGGTATTTTTGAGTGTTTGAGATAGATTTATGATAGTTAGAACAAAAATGGTAGTTAAAACAAAAATAATAGTTAAAACAAAAATAATAGTTAAAACAAAAATAATAGTTAAAACAAAAGTAATAGTTAAAACAAAAAGGAGACAAAATAAGAAAAATGCTGAGTTTAAATCAACAGCCTGTTTTCTAAGGTATTTATTTCTTTTTATTTCCTTTTAAGTAATTGCTATTTATACATGTAATATCTTCTCAAGTAATTGCTTTATACGTGCAATATTTTCTCAAATAATACTTTATATGTAAAATATACTTTCAACATACCAGACATTGCATTATCATACTGCTTTGCTGTGAGAATCATTCTTTGCTATAGCAAGTATTTACGCTGTTAAGCTCTGGTTACTTCTTTGCTATAGCAAAAATTTACATTGCTAAGCTCTGGTCACGCTTGAAATCATCAGGTGCTTAATCTAATACTATTTAACAAATTAACGAAAAACGCAATTTTCGGGGACTATTATGAGAATAGCTATACTTAATAAAGATAAGTGTCAGCCCAGACAGTGTAGTAAGGAGTGCGAGAAATACTGTCCTAGAGTTCGAACAGGGGATGAGACGATTGTTTTTGAAGAAGACGGAAAGCCCGTAATTTCCGAAGAATTATGTGTAGGTTGCGGAATTTGCGTCCACAAATGCCCTTTTAAAGCCATTATGATCATAGGGCTTCCTGAAACTCTGACGGAGCCTACTCATAGGTACGGAGTAAATGGTTTTGCTCTCTTCGGATTGCCTGTACCCAGGGTAGGAAAAGTAACAGGGATTCTCGGCCCTAACGGGATAGGAAAAAGTACGTCCGTCCAGATCCTTTCAGGAACTTTGGTCCCTAATTTCGGACAGGAAAAAGGCGATTGGGATACTGTTCTTGAACACTATGCCGGAACTGCACTTTACGATTACTTTAAAGATGTCGTGGATGGTAAAGTTCGGGTTTCCCAAAAACCCCAGTACGTGGACCTCATTCCTAAAGCTTTCAAAGGAAAAACCTCCGAACTGCTTGAAAATACCGATGAAAGAGGAGTCCTTGATGAGCTTATCGACTATCTCGATTTAAAAAACATAGTTGACAGGAAAATCTCGGAATTGAGTGGTGGAGAGCTGCAGCGTGTAGCAATAGCAGCATGTGCGGCAAAGGATGCTCAGTTCTACTTCTTTGATGAAATTAGCCCCTACCTTGATATCTACCAGAGGATTAACGTCGCCCGCCTGATCCAGGATATCTCAAAGGACAGGACTGTGCTCGTAGTAGAGCATGACCTTGCACTTCTGGACATGCTCGCAGACGTCATTCACATTGCCTACGGAGAGCCTGCAGGTTTCGGTGTGGTTACTCTTCCGAAGAGTGTACGTGTGGGAATTAACCAGTACCTCAAAGGCTATCTCCCTGAAGAAAATATAAGGATCCGGCCTGAGGCCATCAAGTTTGAAGTCCATCCTCCAAGAGAAGACTACCAGTTAAGGTCTATGGTTACCTTTAATGGTTTTTCAAAGAAATTTGGAGACGGCTTTTCCCTGAAAGCCACAGGCGGCAGTCTTCGAGAAGGCGAGGTGCTAGGGATAGTGGGCCCTAACGGGATAGGAAAGTCAACCTTCGTAAAAGTACTTGCAGGAGAAATCAAACCTGAAGAGGGTGATCCAGGCATAGATGTCAAGATTTCTTACAAGCCTCAGTATATTAAAGCCGACATCCCTGTGCGCGTACAGGACTTCCTGCGCGGGATCTCAAAGCATTTTGGAACCAGCTACTACGAGGTAGAGATTTCAAACCCACTCCAGCTTGATAAGATATATGACAACATGCTTACAGACCTTAGTGGTGGAGAACTGCAAAGAGTTGCGATTGCAGCCTGCCTTTCTCAGGAAGCCGACCTCTATATCCTGGACGAACCAAGTGCCCATCTGGACGTGGAACAGCGTTCCATGGTCACAAAAGTCCTCAACCGCTTTGCCGAAAACAACAATAAGACAGCCCTTGTCGTAGACCACGATATCTACATGATAGATATGCTAAGCCAGAGACTCGTTGTTTTTGAAGGCAAGCCTTCAGTATACGGTGAAGCGCATGGCCCGTTCAGCATGGAAGACGGTATGAACAGATTCCTGAAAAACCTGGGTATAACTTTCCGTAGGGATGAGGAAACAAGGCGTCCACGTGTGAATAATCTGGGCTCAAGGCTTGATCGGGAGCAAAAAGAGAGCGGAAATTACTATTACTCAGCAGGTGATTAAATTCTGTATCTCTAAATGATATCAGTAAGTGATATCTAGTAAGTGATGTCCAGTAAGTGATGTCCAGTAAGTGATGTCCAGTAAGTGATGTTCAGCAAGTGATGTCCAGTAAGTGAAGTCTAGATCACGTTCAAAAAATCTCAATGAATCCGGATTCCCTTAACAGAGGGCTCAGATTTTGAAGATAAGATTTTTCGATACTGGCGTGCAATTCCAAAATAGTTTTTATCCAATGTGTGAGTGTCTGATTTTCAATGAAGATAGAAAGTCTTGATCTGCCCGATGAAGTAAAGCAGTTTTATCTCGATTCCGGAATTATGGAACTTTATCCCCCTCAGGCCGAAGCCGTGGAAAAAGGGCTGCTTAAAGGAAGAAACCTGCTTGCTGCAATCCCTACAGCTTCAGGGAAGACTCTCCTTGCCGAGCTTGCAATGTTGAAATCCATCCTTGCAGGAGGAAAAGCACTCTATATCGTGCCTCTTAGAGCTCTTGCTTCCGAGAAATTCAGGCGTTTTCGGGAGTTTTCAGAACTTGGAATAAGGGTAGGGATCTCTACAGGGGACTATGACCTGCGGGACGAGGGACTCGGAGTAAACGACATTATTGTTGCAACCTCCGAGAAAACCGATTCTCTGCTCAGAAACGAGACCGTCTGGATGCAGGAAATTTCGGTTGTTGTGGCAGACGAGGTGCATCTGATAGACTCGCCGGACAGGGGCCCAACGCTTGAGGTTACCCTTGCAAAGCTTCGGAAAATGAACCCTTCCTGCCAGATCCTTGCATTATCTGCAACTGTCGGGAATGCCGACGAACTCGCAGCCTGGCTGGAAGCCGAGCTTGTAGTAAGTGAATGGAGGCCTACTGAGCTTCTTGAAGGAGTATTCTTTAATGGGACCTTCTATTGCAAAGATAGGGAAAAAGCTGTTGAGCAGCCCACAAAAGACAATGCTGTAAACCTTGCGCTGGATACCCTCAAAAAAGGCGGACAATGCCTGGTTTTCGAAAGCAGCAGAAAAAACTGCATGGCTTTTGCAAAAAAAGCAGCTTCAACTGTTAAAAAGATACTCTCAGCCGAAGACAGAAATGTACTTGCAGGAATTGCAGACGAGATCCTTGAAAACAGTGAAACCGATACTTCAACGAACCTTGCAGCTTGTATTCGTTCAGGCACGGCTTTTCACCATGCAGGTCTTACCACGCCTTTAAGAGAACTTGTGGAGGACGGTTTCAGGGCTGGAAAGATAAAGTTGATTTCGAGCACGCCTACCCTTGCAGCCGGGCTTAACCTGCCTGCACGGCGTGTAATTATCCGAAATTATCGACGCTATTCCTCTGAAGACGGAATGCAGCCTATTCCTGTGCTCGAGTACAAACAGATGGCAGGCAGGGCAGGCAGGCCAAGGCTTGACCCATACGGAGAAGCTGTACTTGTTGCAAAATCATATAAGGAGTTTGTTTTCCTTTTTGAAAACTATATCGAAGCCAACGCCGAAGATATCTGGTCCAAGCTCGGAACCGAAAATGCTCTCAGGACCCATGTGCTCTCTACGATCTCTAACGGTTTTGCGCGGACATATGATGAACTCATGGATTTTCTTGAAGCAACATTTTTCGCTTTTCAGTACTCGAACTTCGGGCTTTCTACGGTTGTAAAAGAATGCCTTAACTTTTTGCGTCAGGAAGGGATGCTTGAGAAAGACGATGACCTTATTCCTACAAGCTTCGGAAAGCTTGTTTCAAGACTCTATATCGACCCCCTGTCAGCCACCAGGATTGCAAGGGGCCTGAAAGAGACAAAGAGCCTGAGTGAGCTTACTCTGCTGCATCTGGTGTGCAGCACACCTGACATGCGCCTGCTTTACATGCGGAGCCATGATTATCAGGGTATCAATGATTATGTAATGGCTCATGTGAGCGAGTTTGTAAAGGTGCCCAGTCCCTTCGATACTACGGAATATGAATGGTTCCTTGGGGAAGTCAAGACTTCCCTCCTTCTGCTTGACTGGGTCCATGAAAAATCTGAAAACGAAATTTGCTTAAAGTTTGGCACCGGGGAAGGTGACATTCATTCAATTGCGGATATTGCAGAATGGATAATGCACGTCACCTCTCAACTTGCCGGGCTCCTTGACCTCAAAGGTGCAAAAGAAGCCGCAGAACTTGAAAAGAGGATACATTACGGAGCAGCCCCTGAACTTATGGATCTGCTCAATATCAGAGGTATAGGGCGCGTGAGAGCAAGGAAACTCTATGAGGCAGGCTTCAAATCCTCAGCAGAGCTTGCAGGAGTTGATCCTGAGAAAGTTGCTGCTCTTCTTGGGCCAAAAATTGCAGACCGGATTTTCAAGCAGATCAGGAGCAAAGGAGCATTTTCTGGAATTATTGAGTCTAAGCCTCCTGAGAAAAGTCCGTATTCAGGGCAAAAAACAATTAGTGATTATTGATTTTACCTGCTTTATTTATTTTAATTTTACAAATCAGATATTCTTTACGGTTTATCTCTATTAATGGGCTCAGTAAGGGATAAAATATTAAATGAGAGCAGGGATTTAATTGAATCGGATTATCAAGTTAACCAATTATCTTCTTATTCGGTTCTCAGATTACCGATTACTAATTTGTAATAGAGTCAGTTTAATTGGATTTGAATAATCAGTTAATATTGGATTTGAATAATCAGTTAATATTGGATTTGAGTAGTCAGTTTATATCGGATTTGAGTAGTCAATTTATATCAAATTTCAGATTTCAACCTGTATCAGGTTCTGTCAGGTTCTTTCAGAGATGGTCATGATGTTATTCAAAAAGTTGTCTGATGTTTCGGAAGCTGAAATGCAAAAATTAGTCTCCCGGGGTTCCGGGCTTGAGGATGTAGCGAAAACCGTTTCAACCGTGCTTTCCGATGTGCGTACCAGAGGAGATTCCGCGCTCAGGGAATATACGGCTAAATTCGATAAAGTAGAACTTGCAAACTTTGAGGTAAGTAAGGAGGAATTTCAACAGGCTCTTTCCGGCATAAGTCCCGAACTTCTGGATCACCTTAAGTCTGCAGCTGCAAACATACGGGCTTTCCATGAAGCTCAGCTCCCGAAAGCTACCTGGTTTATGGAACTCAAACCAGGGATCGTGCTGGGTCAAAAAGCAACGCCTCTGGAAAGTGTGGGTGCATATGCTCCTGGAGGGCGGGCATCCTATCCTTCAACCGTACTCATGACTGTAATTCCTGCCAGGGTTGCAGGTGTGGAGCAGGTTATAGTCTGTACACCTCCAAGACAGGACGGCTCCGTACACCCGCTTACGCTTGCCGCTGCAAAGGTTGCGGGAGCGGATAAAGTGTTCAAGCTAGGAGGCGTGCAGGCTATAGGAGCAATGGCTTATGGGACTGAAACGGTTCCTAAGGTGGATAAAATCGTAGGACCTGGAAATGTTTTTGTCACAGCTGCCAAAATGCAGATCAGGGATGTTGCAGAAATTGATTTTCCGGCTGGCCCAAGCGAGGTGCTCATTATTGCAGATGAGTCCGCAGATGCCGTCATGGTCGCCTCGGATATTCTTGCACAGTCCGAACACGATCCAAATTCAGTTTCAATACTCGTCACAGGTTCGGATACGCTGGCAGAAGCTGTAAAAAGAGAGGTTCTGGTTCAGGCGGAACAGGCTGCAAGAAGCAGTATTATAAAGGCTTCTCTTGAAAATGCCGCAATTCTTATTGCAGATTCCCTGGAACAGTGTATTGGCTTTAGCAATAAATTTGCTCCCGAACACCTTGAGATTATGGTATCGGACCCGGATTTCGTACTTGATAGGATTAAAAATGCAGGATCGATTTTTATAGGAAACTATTCTCCTGTCCCTGTTGGGGATTATGCCTCAGGGACAAATCACGTACTTCCTACATCTGGATATGCCAGAGTTTATTCTGGTCTGAATATAAACCATTTTATTAAATACTCAAGTATTCAGAGAATCAGCAAGAGTGGGCTTGAAAGTCTGAAAGAAACTGTAATCGCATTAGCCGAGGAAGAGGGTCTACAGGCACATGCTGATGCTATTAGAACTCGTTTTGGGTATAAACCTTCTAAATAATATATTGGCTAATCGATATGTATTTAAAATGTAAATGCGTAAACAAAATTTGATTTTTAAATAAATGAAAATCTAATATTAAATAAGGAGTGGGGATAGTATGAAAATAAGAGTAGTTAGTTCACGGGAGGAAATTCCTACCCTGAACCCGAACGAAAAGGTTATCCATCTTGCTTTCAGACCGTCTAACAAGGATGTATTCATGCTTGCGGAAACATGTCCGAAAATTGAAGCTATACAGCTTCCTAAATCTTACAGAAGGACGGTTTCCAAGTCAATTGAAATGTTCCTGGAGATGCAGAAGATAAATCTTCTGGAAGGCGATGTATGGGGACACAGAAAAGACATAAACGAATATTATAATGTCTCTCAGAATGTTCTGGAGAAAATACAGGAATTAAAAGCCGATCGCTTTACCAATGAAGTTATTGCTGAAAAGCTTTCTAGGGAAAGTAAATTGAATTCGGATATGATCCTGTATATCCTGAGCAAAAAAATTGTGGATTAATCTGTTAATTCTTTCGCCATCTTCTGGGTGTATTTTCAGGATATGATCTTTTTCAGATCTTATCCTGTGAAAAGTGGTGGACAGGAATGGAATAAATGGACATTTCTTTGAACAGGAGTAAATTGACAGATATCCAAACAGGAATCGAGAGACGTAAAATAATCTAAAATAATAAAATAACCTGAAATAACCTAAAATAATAAAATAACCTGAAATAACCTAAAATATCTTAAAATAACCTAAAATAACTTAAAATAATATAAAATAACTTAAAATAGCTTAAAATAACCTAAAGTAATCAAAACTGTTGTATCCTGAAATGATTTCGCAGATTCAAAACCATTTGAAAGTTCAATACACGATGCAACAACAGGCGATGCAAAAAGTTAAACACTGGTAAACTCCAATTCCATTTTGGTACTTTGGAATAATCATATAAAAGGAACCATGTAAAAGAAACAAATTCGACGTTGAATTAAAATGGTGGGTCACCTAATAGATAGATAATGCAATAAAAAAATCAAAAAGGCGAAATAATTTTGGGATAAAACAGATCCATCATATTTTTGTATCCTCTTCAAATTCAATGGAGAATTTTCCAACTAGAAAAAGGTGCAACAATATACTACACAGTTATAAAGTTAAATGCATCGCTTGAGGTTGTTTTTCAAACTTGGTTAAATTCTTAAATTATTAGTTAATACATGAAATTTACATTTACCCAGACAAGTTGAAGAGTATATAAAAAAAGATTATATAAAAAAGAGTATATAAAAAAGAGTATATAAAAAAGAGTATAAAAAAAGAGTATATAAAAAAGATTATATAAAAAGAGTATATAAAAAGTTCATTGAGTGAAAATTGAAATTGAGATATTTCCACTCAATTTGAAGAAGATACTAATAATTTTTAAATTATTGATACAATTATTGACGATTTAATCCATATAAATTGACTCTGTAGGATGCTCTGAAATAACAAATTTCACTAATTACACACTAATTACACACTAATTTTAGCTTGAACAGCCAGATATATCTTTACTTATTTAATTTTAGCTTTTTAATACGAATTTATATATATTTACTACAAAGTGTATAACAAAATAGAAGCGAAGTTTAATCTTTGTTTTACTAATCCTGACCACTATTTCTAATCATCAATTCGTGATCGTCGTCTTTTTGTCTATGATTTTGAAAATGACCTGCCTTGATATACTACATAATCCTCGGCTGAAATAAACGTATTTATATTCCAATGTGCAGTTATAAATCTGATCAAGAATGAAGTTTGACACTATAATACGCAGTTTTTTAATAGCCATTTTAGTACCACTTATAGCATTAATTTTAGAAGGAGCTTACTATGGACTACGTCTTGGGAATACTGATGTTCTCACTGCTGGTTTTGTCAATAACTATTCTGATTTAACCAGCCCCTTAAACATAATATTCCTTGCTATGATATTCGTCTTAACACTCGTAATAGCCTTAAGTAAGATATCTAAAAAAGAAAGGCCGTAAAAATATAGAAAGTAAAGGTTCAAAAAGATTATAAAAACAGGAAAATTCGACTATGAGTATAGTGGATTAAATCTGACAAAAAAGCTCATCAGCTTTGCAGTACCAAACCTAATACAATATTTTTCTCAGTTTTCGAAAAGCTGTCAAGAAATTTGTTATATAAAACTATTGCATTTTTAATTTCGTTTTTGCAGCGTATCTGAATATATCATTTTTTATTCAGCCTAAAGTACAGGTTACAACCTAGAATTTGCGCTGGACTGGAATGATAAATTTGAGGTCTCAATATCGGTTATCATAGTAATTATATAAAAATATGGATAAAACTCCCTGTGCCAGGATTAAAAAACCGAAAAGACAAAGCATCCAGAATTCTGCGCCCATGAAACCCAATATAAATACTATAACAGTATTTAGATATAGCATATATTCATTTGTTTTGGACCCGGCTTTTTCCCTGATGAGGGTATTTCTTTCGTCTTTCATTTCAATTTTGAGTTGTTTCTCCGCTTTTGTGGAGTCTTTAATTGCGAAAATCTTTAAAATGTTGTCAACTGAATGTCCGAATATCAGTAATGCTATTACAAGTGGAATAATAACCCTAATATCCCTGCCATATAATTTTATAGCAAATAAACATCCTATAATAATTCCTGCACTTATCCCAACTAATATATAATTTTTAACTTGACTGTTAATTTTTATCATTTTTTTCCTCCTCATAAATGAAGATTTCTTCAATTGTAGTGTTGAAATATCTGGCAAGTTTAAAGGCTAAAATGATAGACGGGTTATATCTTCCATTTTCTAGAGAACCTATTGTTTGCCTGGAAACTTCCAGCGCTTCAGCGAGTTCTTCCTGCTTGATTCCTTTTTGTTTTCGTAATATTTCCAGCCTATTTTTCAAACTGGGATCTCCCTTAATGGAAAGTAAGCTTTCCATTTATGGAAAGTAAGCTTTCCATATACTTAATGGTATCGCTCTCAAGAATGTAATGTATACTTTCCATAATTTAGTAAAAATAGAAAAATGTCAAATAATAGAAAAATGCCAAATTTCAATGGTTGTCCAGCCAACCACAAATTTTGATTAGTCATAAAAAACTAAACTTAAAATTGAGGAACTTTATCCTCTACCTTCAAAGTTTTTCAGTAAAACTAATTTACAAAATATAACTTACAAAAACCAACTTGCAAAATAGAACTTACGAAAACTAATTTAAAAAATAACTTACAGAGCCGAAAAGACAGAGTTCTTCTTTTCAAGCTGAATGTGGTGTGCTGGACAAAAGAATTTGGATTTTGAATCATCAGATTCTTCAAAATTAACTGAACTTTTCTGAATTAACTGAACTTTTCTGAATTAACTGAACTTTCCAATAAGCGCGCTTATGCTTTCACTCGTAACCATACCTATAACTCGGTTTTCAGAATCGATTACAGGAAGCGCGGAAATCGAGTAATCTTCCATTATTGAGGATGCAGTCTCGATTTTATCACCTGAGAATACGTATTTCACGTCGCGGGTAATGATCTCATTCAGCTCGGTGATTTTGCAGGCAACGGCTTTTGTAATATCCCAGGAAGTGACTATGCCTTCAAGCTTTTCGTCCTCTGAGATTACAGGCAGATGGTTCACTTTCTTTTTTACCATAAGGGTTGAAGCGTTTTCAATCGTTTCGTTTCTAGAAACCGAATAGAAGTTCCGGTACATGATGTCACTTACAAGAATCTGTGAAAGAAAGCCCCTTATAAGGTAATTGAGCTGCCCTTCTTCAAGCAAAAAAGCATCATGCCCATACTGAGACCTGATTTCCTCGTATTTGGCATCAACCCCGTTTGCAGTAAGTGCAGATACGATTTCCTGAGATTGATATGGAGGATAGAGCCAGTCCGAGGTTATGGAAATCACAAGGTATTTTGCAGTAACTCCTGAAAGACCTTCTATTAGAGACCCATTTTTTGAAAGGTCAAAGAAATCCACGGCTTTTGTGATATAAAGATATGAGTTGGCATCAAAACGCTTTGTAAAAGTATCTCCCTGGTGATTCAGGTAGCTTTCAACCTGGAAATTCGAGGAATGGTCAGAAAAGGTTTCTGAAGAGACTTCTGGAGAGACTTCTGGAGAGACTTCTGAAGAGATTTCCGGAGCGGCTTCTGAAGAAGTTTTCGGTAGATTCGGGCCTGCTTTCTCCTGCTGAGCTCTCCCAAACTTCTTTTGCATCGAAGCATCGCTTAAGTATGTAATATGGCCTATCATGCGGGCAAGCGCCAGGCCCTGTGCAGGAGTTTTCTTTCCGTAATAGTTACCTCCATTCCACTTTGGATCATCTGTTATTGCTTTTCTACCAATTGCTCCAAATGCGATTTGCTGAGGGGTTGTGGACGCAGTTGTTGCGATTGCAATTGCTTTTTTAACCATTTCAGGATAACTGACCGTCCATTGAAGCACCTGCATTCCGCCCATTGAGCCACCTGTAACTGCAAAAAGCTGTTTTATTCCCAGGTGCTCGACAAGCTTTTTCTGGGCATTTACCATATCCACGATAGTAAGTACAGGAAAAGAAATACCGTAGGGTTTTCCTGTTTCTGGGTTAATAGAAGAAGGACCTGTAGAACCTTTACAGCCTCCAATAATGTTTGAACAGACAATGCAATATCTTTCCGTATCAAATGCCTTATTCGGGCCAATTACAATGTTCCACCAGCCCGGCTTTTTGTCCCCTGCATGAAATCCGGCAGCATGAGCATCGCCTGTAAGGGCATGGCAGACTAGGATAACATTGCTCTTATCCGCGTTCATCTTCCCGTACATCTCGTACTCTATCCTGACATGGGAAAGAGTCTTTCCACTCTCGAGCCTGAAAATTCCAGGAATTTCATAGTTCATTGAACGGACTATCCCAAGATTCTGGCCTTTTTTTCCCGAAAAAAGGTTTTTAAAGGAAGGAACCTGGGTCGAGATTTCCATACTCATACCTCGGAGAGTGCCTGATCAATATCGGAAATAAGGTCCTTTGCATCCTCAATTCCTATGGAAAGCCTGATAAAGTCCTCAGTTACTCCACAGGCTGCCTGCTCTTCCTTTGATAGTTGTTCATGGGTGGTTGAAGCCGGATGAATTACAAGACTTTTTGCATCTCCGATATTTGCAAGGTGGGAAAAGATCTCAAGCCCTTCAATAAACTTTTTACATTCTATGGCTCCACCCTTGATCCCAAAGCCTATTAGTGCGCCGAAACCTGATTTAAGGTATTTCTTTGCAAGTTCATGGCTGCAATGGGATTCAAGCCCAGGATACGAAACCCAGGAAACCTTAGGATGCTTTTCCAGGAATTTTGCAATCTCCAGGGCGTTATCACAGTGTTTTTTCATTCTGAGAGGCAGAGTTTCAAGCCCCAGGGTAAAGAGGAATGAATTAAAAGGAGAAATGCATGCTCCAGTGTCTCTGACAAACTGCACCCTTGCTTTTGCGATAAAGGAAGCCTTTCCAAAGGCTTCCTTATACTTCAGGCCGTGGTACCCGGGATCAGGTTCGCAAATCTCAGGGAATTTTTCAGGTTTCCAGTCAAAGTTTCCTGAGTCAACAATTACCCCTCCTATAGAAGTCCCGTGACCTCCTATGAATTTTGTTGCTGAATATACGACTATATCTACCCCATGATCAATTGGCCGTAAGATCAAAGGAGAAACAGTATTGTCTACAACAAGTGGAATTCCTGCGCCATGAGCGATTTCTGCGAGTTTCTCAAAATCAGGGATATCAAGCCCGGGATTTCCTATTGATTCCACATAGATGGCTTTTGTTTTTTCCGAGATTGCATTTTTGAATTCTTCAGGCTTCCCGACGTCTACAAATTTTACGTTTCTTCCGAGCTTTGGGAAAGTATAATTGAAAAGCTCGTAGGTTCCTCCGTAAAGCTTGTCCCCTGAAATAATCTCATCTCCGGGCTTTGTGAAAGTGAGAAGTGCGGTTGTAATTGCAGCCATTCCTGAGGCTACTGCAAGGGCACCTATGCCTCCTTCAAGGGCAGCTATTCTTTTCTCAAAGACATCGGTTGTGGGGTTCATAAGGCGGGTATAAATATTGCCTTCTTTCCTGAGCCCAAAAAGATCGGCAGCTTCCTCAGCATCCTTAAATACATACGCTGCGGTCTGATAAATCGGAACCGACCTTGCTCCTGTAACCGGATCGGGTTTTGCGCCTGCATGCACGGCAAGAGTAGAAACTCCCAGGCTTTCAGACTTATTTTTTTTCCTGCTTTCTTTTGTCTGAATTTCTTTTGTCTGAATTTCTTTTGTCTGAATTTCTTTTGTCTGAATTTCCCGATTTTCCTTGCCTTCTTTTTCGTTCCGATTTCTGTTTTTGTCCGTCATTCTATCTTATCTCCAGCCTTATCCCCAGTCCAAATTTTTTTGATATCCGTCAGGCTATTTCTCGAAGTTTTTTTATTCGTCTTTATTCATCCTGATTCGTCGTTATATGACTTATCGTAATCTTTGGAAAAGTCAGGAGTGAGAATCGAACTCACATAATTCCGGGTTGCAGCCGGAAGCATCACCACTCTGCCATCCTGACGATTATTCTCTTTTTGCATGTGTTCACAATCTTCTTGCATACATTCACAATTGTGATTATCTTCACAATCGTGAACCTATTATAAATAACTACCTACTAAATAGCGATGTTAATACAGATAATTATCTATGATAATAAAAGAAAGTATAAATAATTATTGATAATAATCTGCAAACACATATTTTAGAGTTTCAGAAAATCTTTTATAAAAACCATTTTCGTGAAAAGTTAAGGAAAAAGAGCCTTAAGACGTTACCGTTCTCCTGTATACTCTCCTCTCCATACATCAAGATCCGCTAATCTCAAGCATCCTGTTCAGGGCTTTTCTGGCTTTAACCCTTATATTTTCCTGGACATGAATCTCATATTCCAAACTCTGCAAGCTGTTCAGAATAGCCTCGAGAGTTATTTTCTTCATATTGTAGCAAAAAACCTTCTTTGAAGCAGGATAGAACTTCTTATCCGGGTATTTCCTTTTCAGGCTTCGAACAATTTCCCTTTCGGTTCTTATTATAAATTCCGTGAAGCCTGAATTTCCCACCTCCTTTACAATTCCCGAAGTGCTTAGAATCCGGTCTGCAAAGTTAAGGACTTCGATTCTGCACTCGGGATGTTCAAGAAATTCAGCATCAAGATGCAGCTTTTTTAATTTCTGTATATTTTCCTCACTGATGTCATCATGAACATGGCAAAATCCGGGCCAGAGATGTATCTTTTTATCAGTATGAAGAGATACAAAGGCTCCCAGAGTTTTGTCCAGAATAAATATAATCTCCTTGTCTTCAACTGAATTTACTACATTTATAGCGTTTGCCGATATGCAGCAGATATCGGACTCAGCTTTTATAGCCGCCGTCTTATTCTGTCCACGGCTCAAGCCCTTTTTTCTTTAGATAATCGTTAATTGCCTCATGGATCGCCTCTTCTGCAAGCATTGAACAATGCATTTTTATTGGAGGAAGTCCGTCAAGGGCTTCTGCAACGGCTTTGTTTGAAAGTTTCCAGGCTTCTTCAAGAGTTTTTCCTTTAATCATTTCAGTTGCCATACTACTTGATGCGATTGCAGCTCCGCATCCGAAGGTCTGGAACTTCACGTCCGCAATCCGATTATCTTCTACCTTGAGGTAGATTTTCATTATATCTCCGCACTTCGCGTTCCCAACCTCTCCTATACCATCACTGTTCTCAATGCTTCCCATATTTCTTGGATTTGAAAAGTGGTCCATTACTTTAAGGCTGTAATCCATGAGCTGTCCTCCAGTATTGCTTTTCGATTATGTTCTCTCAATTTTAGAATTGTTCAAAAACTACTCAAAAATTATTCAAAATATTCAAAACCTTTCAAAACAACCTCGAATTCCTTCAATATCGTTCACCGTTGCCTGTTAAATACTGCCTTTAAATAGTCCTGTACTCTTTCGTGGTAAGTGGAGACATGTTTCGTAGCTTCTGCACGATCTCAGGTAGAACCTCAAGTACTCTATCCACGTCTTTTTTGGAATTCATCCTTCCAAGGCTGAGTCTGAGTGAACCGTGAACGATTTCGTGTGGGACTCCACAGGCTGTAAGCACGTGTGAGGGTTCGAGAGAAGAAGAGTTACATGCGCTTCCGGTAGATGCAAAAATTCCATTCGCATTCAATAGCAGCAGAAGCGATTCGCCTTCTATGTATTCAAATGTAACATTCACGTTATTTGCAAGCCTCTGTGTAGGATGCCCATTGAGGTGGGTTTTCGGGATTTTCAGAAGACCTTTAATAAGGTGCCCTCTCAGCTCGAGCAGGGTTTTATTTGATTCTTCAATTTCGGCTGTTGCTAGCTCTATAGCTTTTCCAAGGCCCACAATGGAAGGAACGTTCTCGGTTCCGGCCCTTTGTTTTCTTTCCTGAGCCCCACCATGCAGAAAGGTATCTATTTTTGTCCCTTTTCGGATGTAGAGGGCTCCACAGCCCTTTGGACCTTCGAACTTGTGCCCAGAAAGGGAGAGAAGGTCGATATTCATTTTTTTGACATTGATAGGAACATGGCCTATCGCCTGCACAGCGTCCGTATGGAAGTAAATCCGGTTCTCTTTAGCGATTTTTCCGATTTCCTCTACAGGCTGGATTGTACCTATTTCGTTGTTTGCAAGCATTATAGAAATAAGGATAGTGTCATCTCGAATCGCCTTCTTTACTTCCTCAGGAGATACCATTCCGTATTTGTCAACAGGCAGGTATGTTACCTCAAAACCCTGTCTTTCCAGCCAGGCACAAGTGTGCAGGACTGCGTGGTGTTCGATAGAAGAGGTGATTATGTGTTTTCCTTTATTCCGGTTTGCAAAGGCAGTCCCCTTAAGTGCCCAGTTATCGGATTCCGTGCCTCCGGATGTAAAATAGATCTCGTTTTCTTTAGCCCCGAGAGCATTGGCAACCTTTGCTCTTGCTTTGTCTATTGCATGTTTTGAGATTTTTCCGATCTCGTAGATAGAAGAAGGGTTTCCGAAATTTTCGGTCATGTAAGGAAGCATCTCTTCGACAACTTCTTTTCTTACAGGCGTTGTAGCAGAGTTGTCCATGTAAATGGTTTTGTCTTTAATGGTCACACTTGCACCTTCACAATTGTGAATACTCATAACAATTGTGACTATATAAGTTTTATCGTAAAATCTCGCGGAAAAACTTAGAGATATGCAGGGAAAATCCCGGAATCTTTTTGTAAATTTTGTAAATTGTTAAAAATCGAGCCGTTTTCTTGTAAGTTTTATTCCTTCTGAGACCGGCAGGGAATCTTATTATTATTTTTGGTACTGAAAATAATATATATGTACATAGGATATATTCTTCCTCAAGTGTAAAATCTCAAAAAGTGATGGTAATTATGGAAACTCCGTGTCAGAAGATTGTGTGGGATCTGGTCCCCGCAATAAGGGCCAGTCTTGCAATCGAACTTGTAAAAAAAGGACAGTCACAGGCAGCGTCGGCAAAGTTGCTGGGGATTGCCCCGTCGGCAGTTTCCCAGTATATATCGGGAAAACGAGGCTACAAAATTGAGTTTCAGGGTGAGACGAAAGAATTGATCGAAAAGCTTGCTCAGGACCTTATCGATAACAAAGTCAGCGACTTTGTAGTAAGATAGGACTTACGCAGT
>NZ_LZPK01000016.1:0-13211 GCF_001729375.1 Methanosarcina sp. A14
CTTTAGCCTCGTTGACCAGAGTTGAAAGCCAACCTTGGTTTGAAATTTTTTATAACTTACTACACAACTTTTGGCTTTGTAGAATTCTTACATTGTGGAGTTTCATAAAATAATTTAAATTAAGTGTTCCTTCTACTTTTTAAGACACTGGGTATATTAACGTCAGTAGTCTGTCCCAAGCAAAGCCAGTAGCTGCTTTTTCAGTATCTTTTACTTCAGAAATTGTGCCATTAACAGTTGCTTTTACTGGTAAAAGTTGGAATTTACTGATAAAATTTGAATTTACTGATATAATTAGAATTTACGGACAAAATAGGAAACCTGTAAAAAAGAGTCTTAAGATTACGATTTGCAACACCTCATGGACACAACTAAAGATTGGAGGAAAGGAAAACTCCTCCTCTCAAAATCCAATCTTCTTCAAATATTTAGTAGTCACAAATTTATACGTTAAGGTTTTTAGTGGCACTTTTATTGGCTGAACAGGTTTTTGGAACATTTTTGTTACTTTTCAGTAGAGCCGATTTTGCTTTTGACACCGCGTCTTCCGATCCTGCAGTATAAATATCAGCTCCGATCTGGTCAGACCAGGCCTGAGTCACCAGCGACCCACCCACACCAGTTATGACCTTATCTCGGATCCCTGCAGCTTTGAGCTGCTCCTCAATCTGGATCTGGTGGATCATTGTAGTACTCATAGAGGCGAAACTGAACACAAAATCGGCTTTCTTTTCTTTCGCATTTGCAGCAAAACTTTCAGCCGATACGCCGTTTCCAAGATCAATTACTTCAAAACCTTCATCTTCAAGCGCAGTCGCAACACTATCCTTCCCAAAAGTGTGTGAATCCCCTTCAACAGTGCCGATTATGACAGTTCCAGAACTCTCATTCCCTTGTTTGCAAGAAGCTTCGGCCGAAACCGGAAAGACAAATTGAGCAACAACTATTACCAGGATTAACAGGACCAATAAATTGAAATTTTTCCCGTACATATTTTTATCTCCTCTCTTTATACAGGCTTTTTTCTCCTCTTTCTTTATCCAGATTTACCTGCTTTTCTCGCACTTTTTTCCATCCTTATTTTCGGTTTTTTCTACAGGCTTCTCGAATACAAGGGGGAGATAGTCATAGTTCGTTTCCGTTACATTGTAAGGAAGGTCTGCAATCAGAGCTCCATCTTCATCCAAAGCTGTTTCTGAAAAACCATTTCCTTCAGGAGAAGCCCAGAAATTCCCGCCCAGGTAAGGTCCTCCGACGATATTTTCACCTTCAGTTTTTGAAATGTTCCAGGTATTTGTCCCGTAGTCTTCGGCATTTTTACTGTTATTCAAATAGTTGTTGTAGATAATGTTGTAGCTCGAGGTTGTACCATCAGTCCAATTCAAGTTTAGAGATATTCCCACATCATTATCTGAAATTTTATTCCTTGAAATAGTGTTATTGCCGCAGCCTTCCGTAAATAATCCATAGGAGCTGGCCGTAATATTGTTGTTGTTCAAAGTATTTTTCTCACTGACCCCGTACAGATAGATTCCTTCATAGGCCCCGGAAAGAGTATTTCCTTCAAGAGTATTGTTGCAGCTTGTATCCCCAAGGTCTATGCAGCACCAGCTACTCGAAGTAACTGTGTTTTCTTTGAGGATATTGTCTCTGCTGATATCACAGAGCCAGATGCCTGCCATATTGTTCGAAGCATTGTTCTCCTTTACAAGGCAGTTCCTGCAGTTGCTTAAGATGAAGGCATCACCTTCATTCAAATTAGCATCATTACCCCTGAGAGTTACTACCGAACAGTTTCCAAGGTAAACTCCGTGTTCATTGTTTGAAATATTGTTTCCTTCAAGCAGTGAGTTTTGAGTATTGTACAGGTAAACTCCAAAACTGTTGTTTTTAAGAACCAGGTCTTTGAGAGTTATATTTTTACAGTTAATGCAGTAGACAACTCCTACATTTGAATCAGAGTCAAGAGTCTTATTCGAAACTCCTAAGAGATAGTATATCGATTTTCCATCTACGGTGTTGCTGGTATCTATTGTGTTATTCATCTCACCAGTGTAGTGATATGTATAGGCTCCGAAATTCCTGTTGTTGCAAGACATTGTGTTGTTTTTAAGTACGTTGGAGCTTGAGTCGAGATAAATCCCCCATATATTTGAGTTTGCAATATTTCCTTCCAGAGTGCTTCCATTCGAATTTCCCAAGTATATGCCATACATCTCATTTGAGTTTGCGGTGTTGTTTCCGAGCAGGCTTTCTCCAGAACCGGTAAGGTAGATCCCGTAAAAGTTGTTTGAGGTTTCCGAGCCAATAACACGGCAGCCTGAAGAGTTTTCCATGTAAATGCCAATTGCGTCCTTAAATGCACAATTATTTTGAAAAGTATTGTTTTCGGATGCATTCAAATAGAAACCGTAATGACGGTTAGAATCCGCTTTGTTGTTTTTTAGTAAGTTTTGTCTCGAACTTTCAAGCCAGATTCCATTGTCACTGCTAGATAAGCAGTTATTTTCCAGAGAGTTCTTATGCGAACTTTTTAACATGATACTTCTCCAGTTTCCTGAAAAATAGTTGTTGCTGATGTTGCTTTCCGAAACCCTGTCAAGATAAATCCCATATGCTGAATCTGCTCCTTTCAAAGTAAATCCACTGATATTTACGGAATTAGAAGTCACATGGAGTACAGGGAGCTCGGGGTCCAGAGCAGTGATGACGGTTTTATCAGGGCATGGATTCCTGGCAATTATATCAAGAGATTTATTTACAAGTACATTTTCACTATAACTCCCTTCCCTAACGAGGATAACATCCCCTTCAACAGCGGCATTTATGGCTTCCTGAAGGCTTCCGTATTTTCCCGCACCTCCTCCTTCCTTCACGCAGAGAGTAGCTGCGGACGCAGAGCTTGATATAAGGATTAACAGTACAAAAACGGCAGTTAATACGAGTATTGTTTTCCCTTTCAATAGATATCATCTACCTATAGATGGATTCAGGTTAGTTTCCGCTCTTGATTTCTAAAAAGATCCAGGAGAGGCTTTCTACCCGGCACTTTATATGGTTTGAACAAACTCTGAAGATCAAGAAGTAAAAGTCTATTTACCGAGCAATTCATCACAATCTGCACCCAGCTAATCCTAAAAAATGATATTTAATGGGACCACTAGCGGATTTAAAAAGGAATTTAAACACTATTATTTAGATCTGATTATTTGGGTAACAAACGTTATCCTTTCCTGTAAGTTCCCTCTATTGACAAAGTTGCGCTGACGCATCCCGCAGCAAGTTACGGGTTATCTGGCTGAAATAAAGTAAGTAACTTTTCATCATAAATTTGATAGTCTTCAACTTTTACAACGCTCTTATTAAAAGAAGTAAATAACCCACGGACACGCCCTTCTGTTACAAGGTATATCAATAGATCTTCCGCATTCTCAAGTCCGCCTCCTTCAGTGCTAATGTTGTTGTAGTAGTTGCAGATAGGGTCATCAACAGAACCGTTAGAATCATAAGCAAAATAAGAAGGTGTGTCTGAAGATTGAATTGCCATAAGTGAGGTTCCATTATCAGAAGCTGCTTTGAAATTTTCATCCATTGAAGCATATACAGATTTGTCAAGCATTTGGCAGAAGATTACATCCTGTGTCTCTAGGAATCCACTCTTTCCTGCTGCAAGCAGCTCGTCACTTGCACAATATGTGGTGAAATTATATGCAGGGATATATGTGTATTCTATGAATTCATTGTACAAATTTTTCTGGCTGGCTAACTCTAGGGCATCACTTGGAGAAAATGCAATATAAGTTACGTTTATCTTATTTTCTTCTGCCAGTACACCTGGTGAAAATACCAGGAAAAGCAATGCGATTAAGAACAAGAAGTAAGTCTTTTTATGCATGTTATCCTCATCTAATATGTGCCACAAATCTTTGAGATTCACATATGAAAAATTATAGTTATTTCTCTTGTTTTCATCAGTCGATACGTTCCTGTGTTAGTATTAAAAGTAACACTGTAAATAATTCCAATAACATTTTTTGTGTCGTACGCATCCTATTCCCAGATTGTGTCGTACGTATCCTATTCCCAGATAATGTATCATAGATCATTGAGAACCCGGAAAGTAAAATAACCAGATGGCATGACCCATCAATTTCTTTTCCGTAAAATGTTAGATACCTTCTGAACTTACAGGATAACAGCCGTTAAGTTTTAATAATGAAAATTGAAAGGTTTAGGTTCAAACTTGTCATTCAAACTCAGAACTTCCTAAAACTAATGAGCAGCCGATTCTGTATCATAAACTTCAATATTCGGAGCATTGGTAGAAAAATATATAAAAAACGGTTTTTGGCTCACAATTATTACCTATTTAGGTAAAATAAGTATAGATCTAACACATTTAACCAAAAATAGTTATAATTATGTTTAAAATTAAAGAAAAAATCGGTAATAAATTTGAGTTATAAAAATCGTACTTCAAACCGAAAATATGGACAAATAAAGCACGTATTTGCCTTGGAACTTGTTTTCGAATCCAAATTAAAAGGTTCTTATTTTGGAATCTCTGTAAGTTCCACTAAAGCAATTTAGATTAAATAAAATGTGTTCAAACAATAAAAATAGCAGTTGAAATAATAGCATTTGAATTGAAAAATCAATAGTCTCAAACTTTTTACCGTTTCAAATATAAATTTATACTATTTGACGTACTTGATTTTGTACTTCATGTGCATTTCCTGTACTCGGTAGAGCTAGATTGCATAAATCTAAAGAAGCAGAAATACTTTTCGAATCTATCTATTATCTATATTCAAGTTAGCTTGTTTTATTTTATATTTATGGTATTTTGAAAACATTCTTACCTTTAAATTAATTTTTTGAGCTCCTACGCCCTTGTTTTTATTCACCGCAACCTTTATGTACAAATTAACGCAATTTAACTTGTTTTACTCTCAATAATATTTACTTTATATAAACTTTACTTTATTCCCTTATTATCATGGTGATTCGATGCACATAATGGAAGGGTATTTACCAGCTATTTGGTGTATAGTATGGTTTGTAGTATCAATACCAGTTGTAGCATATGGTGTTTACAAACTGAATAAGCTAGTGAAAGAAGAACGCGGAATTTTACCTGTACTTGCTGTTGCAGGTGCATTTATTTTCGTCCTTTCATCACTCAAAATGCCTTCAGTTACCGGAAGCTGTTCTCACCCAACAGGAACTGGTATAGGTGCAATCATATTTGGGCCTGCTATTACTGCAGTTCTCTCGACAATTGTACTTATCTATCAGGCTCTTTTCCTGGCACATGGTGGCCTGACCACCCTTGGAGCAAATGTCTTCTCCATGGGCATCGTGGGTCCGATAGTGTCATACCTGATCTATAAGGCTGGGATGAAGGGCAAACTCAATTTCTATCTAGTTGTCTTTTTGGCTGCAACCCTTGGAGACTGGGCTACTTACATTGTGACTTCTACAGAACTTGCTCTGGCGTTTCCTGCAGGGAATATACTTACCTTTGGAGGGTTCTTCAGTTCATTCAGCAAATTTGTGGCAATTTTTGCAATTACTCAGATACCGTTGGCGATTGTAGAAGGCGCTGTCAGTGCACTGCTTTTCAAGTATATCATACAAGCTAAAAGTGATTTATTAGTTGAAATGAAAGTTATTGGAGAACCACTTGTAAGAAAACTTAGGGGGCTCTCTGCATGAGTAGAAAATTAGAACTTATAGTACTTGCCATCCTCCTGATTTTCGTAGCTCAGTTTATTTATGTCTCTTCGACCACAGATGCCGAATATGGTGGAGCTGACGACAAACCTGAAGGTGTTATTGAGGAAATTACCGGTGGGACTTACAAACCTATTGCAGAACCTATATGGGAACCTCCAAGTGGTGAAATTGAAAGTCTTTTATTTGCTTTACAGGCAGCTATCGGTGCATCGATCATTGGATATTTCCTTGGATATTACAGGGCCAAAAGCAACTATGAAAAAAAACTCGGGTTCAAAACCGAAAGTAAAACTGAAAAACAATCGCTATAAAAACATCCTCTGTACATTTTTTTCTTTGCCATGTTTCCTTTCCCTCCTTTTAGGAAGGAAAGTTTTTCTCTTCTAGTTTTTAATTTTTAGTTAATGATTTGAGTTCTTGAAAGCCACAAGCAAAAGAATTCCTATTTTTCTCAAATTCGGGAGATTTACTCTTTTGGCATGAAAGTCGTTTCAAGTACTTTCATATTTTTGTGCCTGTAATTCGAAGATTTTCATACTCGTTTTTTCGGAATTGATCAATAATTTCCGGGCACAAACCAAACATTTTTGCTCTAGTCCAATTTTTTAAAGTATTTTATCAACTTTGGCAAAACCCCGTATATAATTAATTGTCTCAAGTGGATTGTGATTATCTGCAACTCCACAGCTCAATAAGTTTTTTGTTTCCAAATGATACAGCTGTCTTTGTAATTTTGAGCTTTCCTATGGAATATTTGCATATAGTTTTTCAAACAGATTTCTGAAACTCTTTTTCCCCAGTCCTTATTTCTGCAAAAATTGATTATATATAAAAGTTTTTGTTTAGGGGAATAGGAATGAAACATTTATGTATATTTCACAGGAAAACACAAATTTAATTGTTTTCTCTGTTTTTTCATTTATTTACTACTTCGCATGTACATGTTTTTCAAATATAATTATACTTCTTAGTAATTCATTATTACTTGTTTTCATCAAATATATTATTTTATAAATTCCTCATAAATTTGTATTATATTGTGAAAATTTATGATAATAAAATTTTAATATTTATTAAAAATTCGAATTTTTCGCTGCACTAAAAGATTGAAGCATTATATGAGTTCGTCAGTCCATACGAAAAATCAGTATCACGATCTATTGTTAATACACAGAAATATCCCATATCTAATTTCCAGTAATAAATATCTAATTTTTTTGCTTCTTTCAGGAAGATTAGCTATAAACTGCTCATGATGGAAAGCTTCTTTATATAATATTTCTCCAGAAAAACGTATGAAACCCTGCATAAAAAATTATTTTCTAAAGATAAATACCTATTTATAAAACTGCTTCCAAGTGTCCTTGTTGAGTTTATACCGTTGATCATTGAACTTATATCGTTGATCAAAATTTGCTCTTTGAATCTTGTTCTTTCAGTAACCAATCTAGCTTCTTATCGTGAAAGAACAATTCTGGAAATCCTTAATGATCATGAACAAAATGGGTTTCAAGATAGGTTCAATAATTAAACTAATCAAGAGGTCAGTTATGTCTGAAAAAAATTCTAATTCTTATCCCAATGGAAAGGGAAGCGGTTCCAAACAGCTCCATGAGAATACCCGTAAAAAAGGATTTTTCAATTTTCTCTCCAGTTTTCACGTTCATTCTCATGACCACTCCCACAATCATTCCCATACACACTCTCACAAGCACAGCCATACTCATGGAACTGTTGATCCTTCCATACTTGCTACTAGCAAAGGGCTCTGGGCTGTCAAATGGTCGTTTATCGGGCTGATGGTTACAGCTCTTCTGCAGATTTTCATCGTTTATATGTCAGGTAGTGTTGCCCTTCTTGCCGACACCATCCACAACTTCGGGGATGCATCTACTGCAATTCCTCTTGCAATAGCTTTTTCCCTGGCCAGAAGAAAACCAAGCAAACGCTTCTCCTACGGATATGGTAGAGTAGAAGATCTTGCAGGCGTGATCATCGTTTTCCTTATCCTTTTCAGTGCAATTGTAGCAGGATATGAATCTGTAACTCGTTTCTTTAGCCCGCAACCGATAGAGCATTTGCAGGCTGTGGTTGTTGCAGGGATTATAGGCTGCGTTGGAAACGAGTTAGTAGCCCAGTTTCGGATGAAAGTCGGAAAAGAAATAGGGAGTGCAGCTCTTATTGCTGACGGCTACCATGCTCGGGTAGATGGCTTTACCAGCCTTGCAGTCCTTATCGGAGCTGCAGGAATTTGGCTAGGATACCCGATGATTGATCCTCTCATTGGTATGCTAATCACAGTAACAATCCTGAAAATAGTCTTTGACACAAGTAAACTCGTGTTTACTCGCCTTCTTGACGGCGTTGAACCTGAAGTCATTGATAACGTAAAAATTATTGCTGAGAGCGTTGAAGGTGTTTGTGAAGTTACGGATCTTAGAGTCCGCTGGATCGGACATCAGCTCCATGCGGAGATTAATGCTTCCGTTGAGCCTTCCCTTTCGGTTGAAGAGGGACATGAAATTGCTAACGCGATAAGAGAAAAGCTTCTGGAGAACTTTTTCTATCTATCTGGAACAACCATCCATGTAGATCCACTTACAGCCTCAGGGGAAAGCTGTCATTGCGGACATAAAAATTTGGAAAAGATACGTGGGAAACAAAAGAATATTTTAGTTGCTTATTCCCAATAAGATCACAAAAGATTCAGGTTTAGGTAATAAGGTTTCTTGCCCACCATAACCATTATATAATAACCATCATATAGAACAAAACTCAACTCAACTTGATTTTATTTTACTTGAGGATTCCCTGATGACCAATATCCTTGACGATTATGCCCTAATGAGCCCCCTCAGGCATCGAAACAACTGGTTGAAATTGGCGATAGTATTATTCGGCTTAATTGCAGGAGTTTCAGCCACGTCCCCAATTCCTCCTATTTTTATGGCATTATGCATGAGCTTTGCAACAGTGGCTCTTGGCAAGGCCCCTCTTAAAACATATTTTAAGCTCTTGCTGGCTCCTTTGGGCTTTGCTATTGCAGGTATTCTTATTATTGCCTTCTTTTCCGGATCGGGACCTGAATTGTTGTCATTCAAATTCCTCGGCTATCCTCTCTCTGTAAGAACAGATGGATTTGAGCTTGCCATGCTGGTACTTGCAAGATCAATAAGTGGGATGTGCTGTCTTTATTTCCTCGCACTGACAACCCCCATGATCGAACTTTTTGCCGTACTCAAAGCTGCCAGGCTTCCGGAATCTCTTATCGAACTTTCAATGCTTATCTACAGGTACATTTTTGTTTTCCTGGACATGGCTCTTTGCATAAGGTATGCCCAGACTGTAAGACTCGGGTACTCAAACTTCAGGCGTTCTATAAATTCTATTGGAATGCTTGCAAGCACCCTTTTCATCCGTTCCTGGGAGCAGGGAGACAAACTCTTTCTGGCAATGAATTCCAGGTGCTATGACGGAAAAATGACTCTTTTTGAGGTTAAGAGGCCTGTAAAGGCGACAGAATTACTTTTAACTTCTGCCTACTTTATTTTAACTCTTGCACTGTTTTATTTTACAAAAAACATATCCATTGTTTGAGGTAACAGATCATGATCATTCTTGAGACCAGGGGCCTTAAATATAGATACCCTGACGGAACTGTAGCTATTCAGGACCTGAATATCGAAATCAAAAAAGGAAAAAAGGTAGCCTTTGTAGGTCAAAACGGCTCCGGAAAGTCCACGCTTTTTCTTTTACTTAACGGGACCTTAAAACCAGCTGAAGGTGAGGTCCTTTTCCATGGAACTCCTTTTAAATACGATTCAAAATCCCTCAGGGAAATCCGAAAATCCATAGGAATTGTTTTTCAGAATTCCGATGACCAGATCTTTGCCCCTACAGTGTACCAGGATGTAGCTTTCGGGCCGGCAAATCTGGGTTATTCAAAAGAAAGGGTTGATACCTGTGTACAGCAAGCCCTTGAACAGGTGGGACTCTCTCGTCTAAAAGATAAGCCACCCCATCACCTAAGTGGAGGACAGAAAAAACGAGTTGCAATTGCCGGGATTATGGCAATGGAGCCTGAAGTGATTATCCTTGACGAACCGCTCTCGAATCTTGACCCTGTAGGAGCGGATGAAATCATGGATTTGCTTAACGAATTTAACCAGTTTGGGAGCACTATTATTATCTCTACTCATGATGTGGATTTAGCATACCGCTGGTCTGATTACGTGTTCCTGCTGTCAAACAGCAAAATTATAGGACAGGGTACTCCGGCAGAAGTTTTCAAAGACTCTGACCTCCTTAAAAAAACTGGGCTCAGGCAGCCCACTACCCTTGAGATCTATCATGAAATCGAAAGAAGAGGGCTTGCATCGGGAGGAAATTCCCCAAAAACCATCCCTGAACTTGTCAATACCCTAAAACCTATTGACCTGATATGGGTTGATGTCCCTCCGGGAGTCAAAGAAGGAGATAGCCTGAACTTAGGGATCATGTACGGACAGTATGCAACTCAGTCTCCTTACGAGGCTGTTAATGCTACTGTGTTGCATATCCATCCAGATGGAAGGGCTATTGTTGAGTTAAAGCGTAAAGGGATCAAAGCTGGTGGAGTCCTGATTTATGATACTGATAACTATTCCCTTCCAGAAGTAAAACAAATCCTTAAGGAAGGAGAAATCATCTTTGTCGGGGCAATGGGTAAAAAAAGTAAAATCCTTGCTGAGCAGGACGGAATCAGGTTGGATATTTCCTCTGGTGTTATAGACAAAACTATCCTGGCGGCACTTTGCGGAAAACGTTGCCTTATCCTTACGGCTGGCGGGATGGTTGACCACGCCCTTAAGAGAATAAAGGAGTATGTGGAGACAAGCGGGATAGAGTTTACTATTGGAGTGGTTAACAGGAAAGAAGATCATCAGTGGATCGGAGAAACTGGGGACAGCCCTGAAACGCTTAAGGTGTGATTAAAAATAGAACTTGTAGTTGGGATCCAAACAAAGTAGAATAAACGTTCCTATTAATTTACTGGTCGTTCTCTATTGTCTGGTTGATATTATTCTCAAATGCTCATAAAGTAGTTTCCAGATCCTTTTTGTTCCAAACCACAATACAACTGGAGCTGACTTTCGCTCCTTGCACAAAAACTCAATTATTTGTTATACGAATATTTAATCATGGCAGTATCAACCATATAATATCAACCATATAATATCAACCATATAATATCAACCATATAATATCAGCCATATAATATCAGCCATATAATATCAACCATATAATACTGGATGACCAATAAAAAAGAAGTACAGAAAAATAAAAAGTCTTAAAATTCTGTATATATTTACTGAGGCCACATGGCGATTATTTTATCTATAGCTACATGGGTATACTTTCCGTCGTTTTTGAGAGTGAGGACATTATCGGCACAGGCTTCTATGGTTCCCTTGAAAACATCTGGCCCACCGCAGTAAACGTCTACAGCCTTGTTAAGGTAATGTTCTACTATAAAGCATTGATACATTTTGTTTCCTCCATTTTCTTGTTAGTATCTGCTATAATTGTTTGATAATACATTGGCTAATATGCATTATCTATTTACTAGTTGCGCATTTATATGTAATAAATGTATTTAAAAATTAAATTTGATTTTTAAAGATGCAAAGCCGTTGATCCTTGAAATTAAGTTAGTTTTTTTCTCTAATAAATATTCATTATAAGATTCCCACTTTACCAGGATAATTATATGACATTTTTCATCAGATTTACTTGCTTTAAAAGTGTGCAAAAGATAGGTTTATCTGGATATTATTATCCTCATTGTAGAAAACCAATCTAAAATGATATTTTTCAATTAGCTGGGACCGATTACCGAGATCTACCTATTGCTTTTGTGTCTACTTGCATTGACGTATACTGTGTATGATGAGCTCTTGTTTAGTGATTTATCTCTTGTTTAGTGATTTAGCTCTTGTTTAATGATTTAGTTCTTGTTTGATGATTTAGCTCTTGTTTAATGATTTAGCTTTTGTTTAATGATTTTGATCAAGTGTCTATTACCTTTAAAGCTCAAACTTGTTATCAGTTTTGTTAAATTTATATAAAGAGACTTAGATAATAAGGGATTGAAAGTAAATGTATTGGCCAGTTTAACTACCTATGACCACTGAGAAAAGTTCCAGAACTTTTTATCAAACATCAAAAAAACATTGAAACAGAACATAACCAAAGCTAGAGCCTCTACATGAGGTTCAAAATCTCCTCATATTCCTCCATTTTTATCCGGAAGATGGTTAGCCGTCATTTCAAGGAAGTTCGAATTTCCTTCCTGAAAGCATAGGTTTAATCCAATAATGTAAAAGAAAAATTTTTGTTTTCGTTCAATTTAGCTATCTGGTATCAATTTAGACCTGGAGTTCTATGGCAAAAGTCGAAAAGGTATTACTACTGCTTAAAAATATGGTGTACGAAAGCACCAGCCCTAAGGAAACTCTCAAGTTTGCGAAATACTATAGGAATAAGGGGCTCGACGTGCTGGTTATTCTGTGGGGACCTATGGGAGTGTTGCTTGCAAAAAAAGATAAAAACCGAGGATCACCAAAATATGATTCTACTGTTCAGGAATGCATCGACATGGGAGTAGAGTTTAAATGCTGCCAGCTTGCCTCTGATATGATTGGGCTTAAGAAAGAAGAATTAATCCCTGGAATCGAATTTATCTGTTCAAAAGAGGTGGCTGAACTCTTTTTAATATACACAGACGAAAACCAGCTAATTATTACCTTATAAGCCTTAGATTCTCAAAAAAGCTGCGGAATGCCTTTAAGTCACTTCATGAACCAGACAATAAATTCTTGACTAGTGGTTTTAATTATGAAGGTATTGTCAATTTTTTCCTACCATATCTATTTTTTGTCAGTTTGTTAGGATTTCGGGTATAAATTATTACCCCTTTCTTGAGGGATATATAGTGTGCGAGATATGAGACATAATGCTTTTTTTTATAAAAATGAAAGAGGGTTTTGAACGCCATGTCTGAATCAAAATCATCATCAAGTGACGGCACTGTATTAATATTTCCCTGTGAAGGTGCCACAAATCTGGGACAGCTTCATACGTCATCGGTTAAGCATTAAATCCCCTCTCTTGTATGTGTTTTTTTCTATTAGTAATCTAAATATCTCTGTATCTATGTCTCCTCGTCCCCCACCTACTCTTGAAGACTCTCTTCGAAAAATGTTTTCCCAAAGAGTGGTTAAGGCAAACTGCCAAAGAAACTGGTCTTATAGTACGTGAACGTAAAATTGACCCTGTCATTATCTTTTGGATTTTAACTCTCAGTTTTGGTGTCCGCTTGCAGCGTACACTTGCCAGTTTAAAACGAGAATATGAAACTGAGTCACAAAAAACCATAAGTGATAGCAGCTGGTACTATCGTTTTACTCCAGAATTCTGCTTGTTGATCTTGG
>NZ_LZPK01000017.1:0-14364 GCF_001729375.1 Methanosarcina sp. A14
TATCGATTTTGCATTAGAAATTAGCCTTAGATTTTGGCCTATGTACATGAAATCGATACTCGGTTCCAAGTCATAATTTATAGAAATATTTGATAAATGTTGAGGAAATTGGTGCAATTTGTCACGATTTCTCGCTTAACCGAAGACGTATGGAATTGAATTAAGATAAATTTTACTTTTATTTAATAGTATCAAAAACTGAGCATGAAATTGAATCAAAATAAAGTTTTTACAAATCATGAGGGATAAGAAATGAAACAAATTCATGTAGATAACGACCAGATAGGGGGTGTTATTCAAGTTGTAATTCAATCTATGTTTTTATGTAACTTTATAACATTTGTAAATACAACGCTTACTGTATATAATCAATTCCTTAAAAATTACATTTCCTTATACACTGGAATTTTGTTAATTTGTTTTGCCTCTGCTTTATGGTGGGGAGTCTACGATATTGTTACTTTTCCTTCTATGCTCCAATATGGAAATAGGCAGGCTTGGGTTCACGAGTCCCCTATTAAAAAAGAGTTCGAGAGACTTAACCAGAAAATAGATAAGCTAAATACAGAAATTCAAAACTATCAAGAGGGGTGAAATTGAGAATTCACTATCTTACAGATATCTATTTAGGAGAGAGGAATGCAGGCACAACTCACACGCTGGAAATTGTAAAACATCTTCAGCGAGAAAACAAAGTGGACGTTATTTGCCCTACTCCTACAGATAACATAAAATTTAATTATCAGTGTGTGATCCCTACTTTTGGATTAAAAGGTATGGCAAGAATGGCTATCTTAAATTTAGGCTTCTTGTTATTATATCCCTTTTACTTACTAAAAAACCGCCCGGATGTAATCTACCAAAGATTTGACGGTTCACTGCTTCTTGCTCCATCTGTGATTTTTTCTAAACTTTTTAATGTCCGATTAGTTATGGAAGTAAACGGAAATTTAATAGATGAAATAAGGATGAAGAAGTCTCCTCCATTATATATAAAATTGGTATACCTTTCAGAGAAACTCTATTATTCGCATTCAGAAAAAATAATATGTGTAACACCCGGATTAAAAAAGTTGCTATGCGAAAGATATAATCTTTCGGAATCAAAAATAGAAGTTGTCTGCAATGGAGTAAACATAGAATTATTTAAACCAGTAAAAAACACAGCAGAAAAACAATTTATTTTATTCCAGGGATCTTTATTAAATTGGCAGGGACTAGAGAATTTAATTAATGCTGTTCCTCAAATTGTAGAAAAGTGCCCTAATATAAGCTTATTAATTGTTGGAGATGGACCAGAAAAAGATAAACTTATAACACTCACAAATTCTCTTAATGTCTCTGAACATGTAATTTTCATTCCTGCGGTCCCTCAAGAAACCCTTGTAAAACTTATTAATCTGGCAGATATATGTGTAGCTCCTTTCATAAAAGAAAGAAATGATAAGATAGGGATAAGCCCTATGAAAATTGTAGAGTACATGGCCTGTGGGAAACCAATAGTATCTTCAAGGATAAACAATCTGGATGAAATTGAAAAATTCAATGCTGGAGTTCTCATAGACCCCGAAAATCCGGAAAAACTGGCAGGAGCAATAATAAGGTTACTAGAGGCTCCCGAAGAAACAATAAAGATGGGGGAAAATGGAAGACATTTAGTGGAATGTAGGTATTCATGGAAATACATTGGTGGATCTGTGGCTATCATATTACGTTCAACTTCACAGATTGGGAGGGAATAATGAAAATAAATCACATTGGAGTAATTGCTGGAGTTCCTTCCGCTCTTAGTGATATTGATAAAAAAAGAGGGCACGAGTCTAAGGTTATCCAAACATACCCACATCCGTTCAAATTTAATCGAGATGAATTCTTTCTCATTGATGGCTTCAATTTCCATTCTGCAGTAAACTCTTGCAGGTACCTGTGTGAATGTACCAAAGCCGATAGAATTCACATCCATGAAAAAGCTCCATTAAAAGGAATAGAGATTCTTATATTCAAACTGCTAGGAAAAGAAGTCATATTTCATTATCATGGAACTGATATAAGAGGAAAAAGACAACCATTTTTACATAAATTAGCGGATAAAAAATACGTATCTACTCCCGATCTGATGAAATATGTGGATGCAGTCTGGGTTCCAAATCTTCTAAACGATAAAGAAATTCCTCCAAAAAATAGACAACGAACTGGGGAAAAAATAAAGCTGTTACATATTCCTTCCAACCCAGCAGTGAAAGGCTCAGAGTTCATAGATTCTGCAGTAAAAAGATTACAGGAAGAGGGATATGAAATAGAGTATTCAATGGTTCAGAACATCTCTCATGAAGAAGCATTAAAACTAATGTCTCAATGTGACGTATACATAGACCAGTTACTTTTGGGGACATACGGTGTCTCATCTCTTGAGTGCGCTTTTATGGGGGTGCCCGTAGTCTGTTATGTAAATCCAGAATTGTATGAAATAAAAATTCCATTCATAAACGCAGACAAAAATAGTATTTATGATACATTAAAGACTGTCTGTAATATGACTAACGAAGAACTATATAACATAGGAGAAAATGAAAAAACGTTTTATGAAAAAGTAAAAAAGCAATTTGATACCACTTATTAAGAATTATGATTTTAAAATGTTTTTCGCAAAAAATATAAAGATTTTAAAGGATTTGTATTGTTGCTGGGAGGAGAAAATTCTTATGAAAACAGTTTTTCTTTGCGATGCGGATATTTCAATCGATGTGGATATTTCAATATTACCAGCCAGTACCAAAATAGTGCATCTTTATGGTGTGTATACAACCTAACACTATATTGGGTATAAAGTAAATGTCAGACAAGAGGTAACAAGTGGAAAACGTCACTTTCAAAGTTCCCAAAGATCTAATTTTGGATATACAGATTAGATTTCACGGTAAAAGTCTTTTTCACTACAATGTGATAACTTACATTGGTTAACAGAGAAGGGAGTTTTATTCCTAAAATCAGATAATCTTTTTATCATCTGACAGCTTTCTGATATCCAGATACCCATGAGTTTTAGAACTTTCATCAACCAGTTAAAAGAAAATGGAAAACTGGTAGAAATTCTCCAACCTGTATCCCCGAGGTTTGAAGCTTCAAGAATTGCAAAAAACACAAAAGCTCCCGTTCTCTTCCATGATATCTCAGGTTCGAAGGTGATTATGAACCTCCTTGGGTCAAGGGATGAACTGTCCTCCATGCTCGGAGTTCCTAAAGAAGAGATTATAAAGAAGCTTTCGGAAGTTTCTCCTGAAGGGGAAGTGCGGCTTGTATCAGAATCTCCAACCCTTGAGGTCATAGAAGACAAAGTTGATCTGACAAAACTTCCTATCCTTACACATTTTGAAAAAGACGGAGCTCCTTATATAACAGCAGGAATTGTAGTTTCCGAGTACGGAGGCACGATTAATGCTTCAATCCACCGGCTTATGCTAGTAGGAAAAGATAAACTTGCAGCCCGCCTAGTCCCTCCAAGGCATACTTATCTCCTGCACAAAAAAGCCGCCGAAAAAGGCGAACCTCTACCTGTTGCAATTGTACTTGGCTGCGACCCAACAATTATTTACGCGACTTCGACAAGGGTTCCTGTAGGAAAAGAATTCGAATACGCAGCCGCTTTGCGTGGAGCTCCTGTTGAACTTTTTGAGTGTGCAAATGGGTTAAAAGTTCCTCATGCCGAGATTGTGCTTGAAGGTTATATCGACCCCGTAGAGAGAATTGATGAAGGACCTTTTGTTGATATAACCGGAACCTACGATGTTGTTAGAAAAGAACCTGTTATCCATATCACCCGAATTATTCATAGAAAAGACCCGATTTATCACGGAATTCTGCCAGCCGGCCCTGAGCATCTCCTGATGATGGGAGTGCCTTATGAGCCAAGGATTTACAGGGCTGTAGGAGAGGTTACTACGGTCAAAAACGTGGTGTTGACCGAGGGAGGATGCTGTTATCTCCATGCAGTCGTCCAGATTGAGAAGCAGACTGAAGGAGATGGAAAAAACGCTATCATGGCAGCCTTTGCAGCCCATACAAGCCTTAAGCATGTAGTGGTTGTGGACGAAGATATAAATATTTTTGACCCGAACGATGTCGAGTTTGCAATTGCTACCAGGGTAAAAGGCGATATTGATATTCTTATTATACCCAATGTTCGGGGAAGTTCCCTTGACCCACGAGGAGCTCCTGACGGAACAACCACAAAAGTGGGAATTGATGCTACAAAAGTGCTCGTAGAAAAGGAAAATTTTGAAAGGGCAGTAATTCCGGAATAATTCCGAAAGAATAGGTAAAAATTATTTAAAACCTCTGGCAATTAACGAGTGAATTTCAATGTATCTTACAAAAGAAGAAGAGCAAATCCTGAATGGAGACGCCGGTGAGACTCTAAGGCAGGCTATTGAAATCCTGGTGACTCTTGGAGACATTTACGGTGCAGACAGGCTTATCCCCATCAAAAGTGCTCAGATAGCAGGGGTTTCTTACAAAACTATGGGCGATGCAGGTCTTGAGTGGATTTCAGACCTGCAGGGGAAGGTTAAGGTTCCTGCGATTTTAAACCCTGCCGGGATGGACCTGCAAGACTGGGAACGGCTCAGGATCTCGCCCGAGTTTGCGGAAAAACAAAAGTTGATTGTTCAGGCATACGAAAAACTAGGAATTCGGTGTGAGTGCACATGCACGCCATATACTCTTGAGGGTTTTGATGTAGGTTATGGAGACCACCTGGCATGGAGCGAATCATCAGCTGTCTCCTATGCAAATTCCGTACTTGGGGCCAGGACGAACCGGGAAGGTGGGCCGTCAGCCCTTTCTGCAGCACTTCTTGGAAAAACCGCAAACTATGGTTTCCATCTGGATGAAAACCGTGTGCCTGAGATTTCATTTGATGTAGAGTATCCTCTTAAAGGATCGGATTACGGTGCACTAGGTTATGTAGCTGGGAACCTTGCAGGGAGCAAGGTGCCTGTTTTTCATCTAAGGAGCACTCCGGATGCGGATGAGTTAAAAGCGCTAGGAGCTGCAATGGCAGCTTCGGGAGCAGTTGCCCTTTATCACGTTGAAGAAGTCACGCCTGAGATTTGCAGGGTGAATTTTGAAGAGCCGTCAGAAAAAATAACTATTGAGAAAAGCCAGCTTGACGAGGTTTATGAGAGCCTGAAAAAAGCCTGCAAAGAGCCCGAATTGATAACCATAGGGTGTCCTCACTGCTCTGCAGCGGAACTTGAAAAAGCAGCCAAACTCCTGAGAGGAAAAACGGTTTCAAAAGAGTTCTGGATCTTTACCTCAAGGGAACTTGCAAAACGCTATCCGGAGTATGTCGGGACCATCGAAGAAAGTGGAGCTAAGGTTGTCTGTGATACCTGCATGGTAGTTTCTCCTGCTACAAACAGCTATTCCTGCGTTATGGTAAACTCAGGAAAAGCACTTGCTTACGTTCCTGGAATGTGCGGAGCTGAAGCCGTATATGGAAGTATGGAAGCCTGTGTCGAGGAAGCAGTAGGCGGAGCAGCAAAGAATGTAGCAAAGAAGGGAGGTGATTCCAATTAAACTTAAAGGCAGGAAGATTTCAAGAGGATGTGCAAAAGGAGAAGTACTGCTTTCCAGAGACCCTATTTCATTCCTTGGGAATGTAGACCCAAAAACAGGGGTCGTAATTGAAGAGAATCACGCCCTTGAAGGAAAATCAATCCAGAATAAAGTTCTTGTTTTTCCGCACGGTAAAGGCTCTACAGTTGGCTCGTATGTTATGTATCAACTGAAGAAAAATGGAGTCGCACCTGCAGCGATAATAAACCTGGAAACCGAGCCAATAGTTGCAGTTGGAGCCATTATTTCCGAAATTCCACTTGTTGATATGCTTGAGAGAAACCCTTACGAAGTATTAAATAATGGAGACTTTGTTCTGGTTAACGGAAGTAAAGGATACATTGAACTTCTCAAACAGGAAACCATTAAAACTGAAAACGAGTAAAACTGAAAAATAACTAGCAAACAAAAAATGGTTATTTAAGTCCTGAAAGCTGTACGGGTAAAGCTGAACGGATAAAATTGAACTAATAAAATTGAACTAATAAAATTGAACTAATAAAATTGAACTAATAAAATTGAACTGATAAAATTGAACTAATAAAATTGAACTGATAAAATTGAACTAATAAAATTAATGGATAAAGCCCAAAAATTAAGTTTTAAGATGGGAAATAGGAACTTCAAAATGAACCCGGAAAACCATAAGAAAGGCAAAGACAAATTCAATGCCGAGGAAACGGTCTCACGTTTATATCCTTACATATTCAGGGTATTCGACGTTTATGAGGTCCAGAATTCCGGGGAAGCTCTTTACTTCTATGGAACCCCTAGAACCAATACCGAAAATGTTACAGGAGAACTATGGGAACCTTTACAGCATTTTGGGTTCGGATGTACGTTGAAGTATGAGCTTGGAGAATATGTACTGCTGGTTTTTCCTGAAAAGAAGGCAAAGGAAAAGAACTGGATAAACCTTGTTCTTTTCATAGCAACCTTTTTTACAACCATGGTTTGCGGAGCCTGGATGTCAGGAGCAGACCTCGAAATCGATCCCTCCCAGCTTATCCGAGGCTTACCATTTACCCTTGCGATAATGACAGTTCTTGGTTCCCATGAGATGGCTCACTATGTAATGGCCAGATACCATGGGATGAAGGCATCTCTTCCGTATTTCATTCCTTTTCCGACTTTTATTGGCACTATGGGAGCACTAATCCGCTACAGAGGGCCTGTACCCAGTCGAAAAGCGCTTTTTGATGTGGGAGTTGCAGGACCACTGGTAGGCCTTTTCATGTCAGTTGCAGTGACGGTAATAGGACTTAACCTTAAAGCACCTGCAGTAAACCCCCTGTCGGATTCCATGATGCTTGGTCTTGGCCTTCCTCCCCTTTTCGTGTTTATCCAGAACCTTGTTGGAGTTACAGGAGAAAACCTTCATCCCGTAGCCTTTGCAGGCTGGGTAGGAATGTTCGTGACCCTGCTCAATCTCCTTCCTGCGGGGCAACTTGACGGTGGGCACATCCTAAGGGCTATGCTGGGTAAGAAAGCGGAAAAGGTTTCATTTATGATGCCGCGTGTCCTGTTTCTGATAGGGCTTTATGTAATTTACTGGATGAAGGAAGACGGATTTATATGGATTTCCTGGGCCCTTTTCCTCTGGATTTTTGCTGCGATAGGGCATCCGTCTCCCCTGCACGATAAAGTCGAACTGGACAAAAAACGCATCTTGTTAGGGATCATTACCTTTATCCTGGGCTTACTCTGCTTTACTCTGATACCTTTTAAGCCAATTTCCTGAAAGAGTCTGGATTTCTAAAAAACGGAGGAGAAAAATAATGAATGTGCACTTCCGGTACAGCAAGAAAAACTCTTACAGCTTTGCAGTACTTTCGCCTTTACTGCCTGAAGCTGGTTTTGTAGACAGACCTGTAGATGGGATCATGATCTACAGTTTTACAACGCGTCAGGCAGCAAAGGTATTTATGGAAGTGAAAAATGCAGGTACGGATTCAATTTTTATTGCCGGAGGACCTCATCCATCCGGCGCTCCGGAAGAGACACTCGAATACTTCGATTATGTTGTGATAGGAGAAGGGGAGGAAACCCTTCCGGAACTTGTGAAAACAATTCAGGGAAGGGAAGACCCTCAAAAAGTACCTGGCATTGCATACAGGGATGCAGAAACAGGCAAGGTTGGCAGAACTCCAAAAAGGCCGTATGCAAATCTTGATTCCTATCCCTGCTTTGACCCTCATAAACTCCGGGCTCCTATTGAAATTAGCAGGGGATGTCCCTGGGGCTGTAAATACTGCCAGACTCCCAGGCTTTTCGGAAGAGAAGTCAGGCACAGAAGCGTAGATTCCATTGTGAAAAATGCGGGGTACTATAATGACCTTCGCTTTATAGCCTCCAATGCCTTTGGTTACGGTAGTGATGGAATTCATCCCAGGTTTGATAAAGTGGAAAAATTGCTTTCTGCACTTTATAAAATACCTGATAAGAAAATCTTTTTTGGGACTTTTCCTTCGGAAGTGCGTCCTGAATTCGTAACCAATGAATCGGTTGAGCTCGTGAGAAAATACTGCGCAAACGATAGTCTTAGCCTTGGGGCTCAGTCCGGCAGTGATCGAATTCTAAAGGAAATCCACAGAGGACATACGGTTGGAGACAGCATTTCAGCAGTTGAGTGCTGTCTGGAACATGAAATTATTCCCACTGTTGATTTCATTTTTGGCCTTCCCACTGAAACTGAAGAGGACCAGGAAAAAAGCCTCGACCTTGTCCGCTGGATCTGCAAGAAAGGAGGCACTGTAAGGGCCCATTATCTTACTCCCCTGCCGGGAACTCCATATGCATCGGCTGTCCCCTCAGAAGTAAGTGATCTGGTAAGAAGAGAGCTTGGAAAACTTGCCTTTGGGGGCAAACTTACAGGATACTGGGAAAAACACCGGAAATTTGATAAAAAGTAAAATTAGAGAGATAAGGTTGGAGGCCGATATATGGATTCTGGTATCGGCTTTGAAACCAAATCTCATTGTTCTGGATTCTATAAATTCCCTGAGACGTTAAGCACAATTTATTTATTTATTTACACTTATTTATATATTTAGGCTCTTCATTATTCTCTATGGATGAGATAATTTTCAATTCAATACCACATTGGTTTTTATGAGGACATTATGGGATATCCACAAACAACGAAGAGCCTTTATTTTGGAAATTTACGCACATGTTATCTAATCTGATCCTGTTACTATCTTTTCCTATCAACTCCATAACCTGAATTCGAGTTTTATTCCAGAGTTTCAGTTCACAGTTTATTTTTGGAATAGGTTCTATTTGTTCTCATTTTGACTGCATATTCACTTTTTAAATTTATTTGTTGGTCTTTTATTTGTTGGTCTTTTATTTGTTGGTCTTGCACTTTCGATTGATCTTGTACTACCGGCTGTTCCTTTAATCAAACTAATACTTAGAATTTTTACTGCATTCTCAGTTTAGAATGTATACGCTTTGAGCTTAGGAGGCTCTTATACTGACATACTTATATAAAAGAGGACCTTTTATTTTTAGTCCTATATATAATAAAGTAATTAATGTATTTATAATTTATTGTTACTAATTTAAAATTAAAACATACTAATTAATTAAAATATTCATTTAAGTTCTGCAACCTTCCCGGGAAAAACTTAATCAAAGGCTCAAAGCGGTTTAAGTCTTTTAAAAAAGGTTTGATCAAAAACCTAGCAACTTTATGGTCGGGGTGATCATCTGGTGCAACGGTTGCATTTGAGCTTGAGAACCTTATTCCTAAACTCTATAGGCGTGATCAACCTGCGCAACGGTTGTGGCACAACCCTTTTGAAAAAAGGCTTGATCGAAAACTCCAGTAACAAGATGGTCGGGGTGATCAATCGACACAGCGGTTGTGGCGCAACTCTTCTAAAAAAAGATTTGCTCACAAGCCTTTTGAAAAAAAAGCTTGAGCAAAAACTTCAAGAGAGGTTAAGGACTTATTTGGGAGTTGAAGCCTTTTCTGCTCTTATGACCATTTGTAGGCCTTCCTGCATGAGTTCTTCGGCTCGTTCTTGTTTCTCTGCTTCGGCAAAGATTCGGAAAATCGGTTCCGTGCCTGAGGGCCGGATAAGGACCCAGCCATCTTTGTACCAGATTTTGACCCCATCAATGGTGTCCATCTTAAGCCCGAGGCCTGAAGCTTCATATTTTACTTTTTCCATTGTAGCTTGTGTGTTTACGGAGGGGACTTTGGTTTTTGCGTTGAAGTACTGAGGTACACTCTTTGCAAGCTCGGAAAGCTTTTTCCCACCAGCCAGGATTTCAAGGATTTTGGCACAGGCCATTGCCCCATCCCTGCAATACTGATGCTTGGGGAAAATAAGGCCTCCATTGCCCTCGCCTCCGAATACTGCATTTACTTCCATCATCTTTCGAGCGACGTTGATGGAGCCAACTGCTGTCCAGTAAAGCTCGACACCTTCTTCTTTTGCTACGTCGGCCATCCGCTGTGAGGAGCTAACAGGAGTTACTATAGGCCCTTTTTCGCGTTCGAGCATATATTTTGCCATCATGGCAAGCAGAACCTCTTCATTTAAGAATTCACCATTTTCGTCCATAAAGACTATCCTATCCGCATCTCCATCGTGAGCTGCTCCTAGATCGGCTCCAGTAATTTTTACAAGTTTGGAGAGCTCGGTTAAAGCATCAGGTATTGGTTCGGGATTTCGCCAGGGGAAAGTCCCATCGGGTTGAGCTCCAAGAGTCAGCACATTGCAGCCCAGTTCTCTAAGCAGGAAGGGAAGAGTAAGTGAACCTGCTCCGGAACCTGTATCAATGACTACTTTGAGTTTGCGGCTGCGAATCTTTTCGGCATCTACTGCGTTAATAATATTTCTGATATAATAGTCATTGACTCCTGGATCGACCCTGAAACTACCGGTCTTCTCCCAGGATACAATGGAATATTTTCCAGAGGAGTAAATTTTTTCGATATCTCTTTCTCCATCCCTGGGAAACTCCGTACCATCTCCGGCAATTAACTTGATTCCATTATATTGTCTTGGGTTGTGAGACGCAGTAATAACGATCCCCGCATCGGCGTGATCACGCACATAGTACTGAATAGAAGGAGTAGGAAGCGTTCCCACGTCAATTACATTCAGACCTGTTGAAAGAGCCCCGGCAATTGCGGCAGACTTCAGCATCTGGCCTGAAATCCGGGTATCACAGCCTATAGCAACCGTGCCTTTTGAACCCATATATGTACCAAGGCTTCTGGCTAAATTGACTGCCAACTCTGGAATTATATATTCATTGGCGATACCACGTACACCATTAGTTCCGAATAATGCCATGTAAGATCTCCATCTTTGTAATTTGAATGAAAATTCTGCCGTTCGGGCAAATCTGTTCTTTAATTTGAATTATTATAACAAATAAATCTCTAATATAAAACAAAGCTCTGGTAATGAAAACATTACAACGATTTCAAGATACCGCTTTTTTGAGAAGATTCTCAAACTTAAAAATAGTGTCCGTTAAGTAAAACCATTAATCCCCTCTGTCGGCTGTTTCAAGTTGCCTGATTATAGGACTGGAAAATACATATATCTTATTAGCTAAAAACCAATTAATAATGACCAATGAAAAGATAGAACTGATAAAGGAAGCCATAAAAGCCAGAGAAAGTGCTGTCATTGCATTTTCAGGAGGAGTAGACAGTGCGACTCTTGCAGCCCTTGCTTTTGAGGTACTTGGGAAAAAGGCTCTTGCCGTAACCATAAATTCCCCACTTTTTCCAAAGAAACAACTTGAAACAGCTGTCGAGACAGCCTGCGAGATAGGAATTGAGCACAAAATACTCTCTTTCTCTCAATTGAGTCTTCCTTATTTTTCCGCAAATAGAATAAACAGGTGTTATTTCTGTAAAAAGGCTCTGCTTGAAACCTTGCTCGATTTCTCGGAGAAAGCGGGATATAATGCTGTACTTGAGGGCACTAATTACTCTGAAATACACGGGGAAAACCGTCCGGGATACAGGGCGGTCCAAGAAGCCGGAGAAAAGATTTTTTCTCCTTTCCTGGAATTTAACGTGACAAAAGAAGAAATAAGGGAAGTCGCTTCCAAACTTTCTCTTTCGGCAGCTAACAGACCGTCTGCATCCTGTCTTGCCACCCGCATTCCCTATGGGAAGCCAATAACGGCAGAGGCTCTTCAAAAAATCGAAAAAGCCGAAGAATTTCTTTTTTCCCTGGGTTTTACTCAGTTCAGAGTCAGGATGCACGAAAATCTCGCCCGGATAGAAGTTATTCAGAATGAGCTGAAAGATGCTTTGCTGAAAAGAGAGAAAATTTCACGGCGTTTGAAATCCCTGGGATTTGACTACGTAACCCTCGATCTTGAGGGCTTTCGGAGCGGGAGCATGGACGAACCTTATACCTTAAAAAACTTGACTAACAGATGAAGACAGTCTGACCTTATACTTTGAAAAAAACCTGCTTACCAGATGAAGACAGTCTGACTACCAAAAAACAACTAAGAAAAACAAGGGAAATTATGAGAGAAATCCATATCCGAAAAGCCAGAAAATCTGACCTGCTGGCAATTCAGAGGTTACTGTCAACTTACTTTCTTGACATGGAAGAACTTGAACTGGAAAATTTCGTGCTGGCTGAGATCAATGAAAAAATTACAGGATGCGCTGCCCTTATAAAATCCGAATCCTACGGTAAAGATTTTCTGGAAATTCATTCTATTGCAGTCCATCCGAACTTCCGTGGAAAAGGGATTGGAACCAGGCTTGTTAAGCACCTTCTAACAACTATTGGAGACCAGTACTGCGACTTGTATGTCAGGACAACTGCCCCTATCTTTTTTGAAAAACTAAATTTTACAAAAATAGATAATACTGAAAAGTTATCCTTTTGGAAAGATTGCGAAAATTGTGAGCATTTTGATAAGTGCACGCAGCATGCAATGAAATATTCTTGCAAGTATTGAATTTCCAGCTCAATTATTAAGTCTTCATTCCTAAATATTGACCTGTATCTCGATGTAAATTATTTAGTGTCTTTTCATTCTGAAAATCGAGAAAACAGGAGTCTTTTTTCCATGTTTTAGTTTTTGATTAATCGTTCCTCCATTAGTCGAATTTCTATCTAGTTTTTACGATTTTATTTTCTATGATCTACGAAGGAATGAAAAAGATTTCAATAATATTTTATATAGGGCTATCATTTTCTTTAATCTAACAACTATTGGAAATAATGGGTAGTTTAAGTGAAGTAACTTTTGATGTTTTCCGGGTTGCTTAGCAATGGTAGCCAGTTGCAAGCAGGATCAATGCTTAGTTTACCAATGCTCTATTTCGCCAACTCCTAGGAATAATAAGCACTAAAAGAAATGGAAAAGGGGAAGAAAAAGTGAAAAAGAAGGAAAAAGCGTACTCAATAGCTTTAGTTTCAATATTTATAATTTTATTTTTGATTTTTGTTTCATCTCCGGCATCGGCATTCACACATATAATAGGTAATAACACCACATTGAGCACCACACCGGAGGTCAGCAGTGGAGCAGGCGATCCCTCAGATGATCAGATTCCATCCGATGAGTTATCTACCGAAGAAACCGATACAGCCACGGAATCGATACAACCTGCTGAGCTCAAGATCACTGAAAAGCGTATTACCACTAATAACTTTGAGCAGTCTGACCCTGTTATTTATGGTAACAAAATCTTGTGGTATGATGAGCGCAATGGAAATGGGGATATCTATATGTACGATTTTTCTACTAAAAAAGAAACTCAGATATCTATTATTGATGCAGAAGGGACATTTGCTCCTGCAATCTACGGTGACAAGATTGTCTGCATGGGTTATCGCGGTGAACCCTATGAAGGTTACGACATTTATACGTACGATATTTCCACTAAAAAGGAAAAAAGGATAACTGACGACTCAGCAGTTTTCTCTGCTCCTGCAATATACGGGGACAGAATAGTGTGGGAAGATAATCGCCAATATGGATCCACTGGAATGGACGATATCTACATGTACAACTTATCTACTTCCAAGGAAACCCGGATCACTAATAGCGGATCTGCAAACTATCCTGCTATCTACGATAACAGGATAGTATGGGTAGACTCTCGCAATGGATATACTGATGTCTACATGTACGATATATCTACTAAAAAGGAAACTCAAATTACTAACAATGAATCAAAGAAGATGTATTCTGTTATCTGCAGTGACAGAATAGCGTGGATGGATAATCGTAATGGAAGCTGGGATATCTACATGTATGATCTTTCCACTAAAAAGGAAACTCCGATCACAAATCATGAAACTACCTGTTATCCTGAAATCTATGGTGACAGAATAGTGTGGTCTGATGTTCGCAATGGAAACTGGGATATCTATGTGTACGATTTAGCCACTCACCAAGAAAGTCACACTACTGATAAATCCGATCAGTACGATCCAGAGATCTATGGTGACAGGATAGTATGGACAGATATGCGCAATGGAAATCGCGACATTTACATGGGTACCCTTTCGAAAAGCTCTCCAGTTGCTGCATTTTCTGCAGCTCCAACTACAGGAAAAGCACCACTGAAGGTTAAGTTTACTGACACAAGCACAAGGACACCTACTAAATGGATATGGGACTTTGGAGACGGATCAAAGTCATTCCACCAGAATCCAACTCACAAGTATTCAAAAGCAGGAGTATATACTGTTAGCTTAACAGCAAAGAATGCTGCAGGTAGTAACACGGTAACAA
>NZ_LZPK01000018.1:0-5702 GCF_001729375.1 Methanosarcina sp. A14
GAGGAAATCGACGCAATTTATCACGATTCCTCACTTAACCGAAGACGTATGAATCTGAATTGAAATACTGTCTTATTATAAAGGGCAGCGAAGAGCCAGATTCCAATTACTGTCAAGCAGAAACGACCTGATCGGGTCGTCCTTGTTTTTTAATTGATCAAAACAAAGGTGATGAATATAACCCCCAAATACGCAAAATATCTACTTCCAATACTATTAATACTGCTTTTTGCCGGTACTGCCTCGGCTTTACCCACAGTAGTACACGACACGGTTCGAGGTGAGATGTATGTCTCATCCACTGCAAACTGGTATTCTAAATATACTACAAACAATTTTAACGTACCAAACGGTACCGTTGCTTTTGCACGATACTATGTAGGAATTTGGGGTTCCTCTGATGACCTCACGTATGCAAGAATATCCACTGCATTCAACGGGCATGCATTCCCAACAAATCCATCATATTATTCCTCAGAAATGGGTGTAACATGGATACCCTATGATGTCACAGACTACCTGCGCCCAGGAGAAATAAATACCGCAACTATCAACTCTAAATTATGGGGTGACGGTAGACAGTACGGCACTACTCTTGTAGTCGTACTGGAAAACGAAAGTAAACCACAGATGGAATACTGGATTGCAGATGGTCTTGACTGGATGCATGATGGTGACTATGTAGGATATGATGTTCCGAACTCTATCACATATTTCAATGGGACAGTAAATCTCTCTGACGTGCAGAGTGCCAGCCTGTTCTCAACTCACCTCACAGGATTCAATCACGAAGATCTGAATGGAAACTCTCTTTCAGATCCTGCCGATTCAACAAGTGGTGAATACTTCAACTATATCAGGTGGGACAATGTAAAGAACTCACTTGTGGCCGAGAACCAGACCGTAAACGTGGGACGAGGAAGCGACTCATACTGTTCTGCAGTCTTTCACGCTCTATCGATAATACACAAAAATAAACCCGATCTAGTTCCAGTAAACCTTACTCCTTCTTTTGTAACTGCCAACATCACAAATGCCATGACTGTAACCCTCAAAAATCAAGGAAACAAAGATTCTTCAGCTTTTAATATATCGCTCTTCGTGGACGACAAGCTAGTTGATACGCAGCCTGTGGCCAGCCTGGGAAGCGGAGACAACACAACCGTCGACTTAAACTGGACTCCTGATGGCAGTAAAGGTGCCTATTTGTTGACCGTGGTTGCAGATCCTGAGAATGAGATAGTCGAGTTGAATGAAACTAATAATATGATCACAAAACTGGTCGGCATAGCTTCGGCAAACTCCCCGATAGCTGAGTTCAGCGCAGATAAGACTTCAGGTGATTCCCCGCTTACGGTCAACTTCACAGATCAGTCAACAAACTCTCCCCTATCGTGGGCCTGGGACTTCAACAATGATGGAACAGTGGACAGTAACGTGCAGAATCCTACCTACACATACAATGCCGCCGGCACTTATACAGTCAAACTCACAGTCACCAACGCCGGTGGGAGTGAGTCCGAGACGAAAACAGGGTATATTGTTGTTAATCCACTAGCTGCCAACTTCACGGCAATACCAATTTCCGGTAATGCTCCACTTACGGTCAACTTCACAGATCAATCCACAGGCACACCAACTGCATGGGCCTGGGATTTTGAGAATGACAGTACTGTAGACAGCACACAACAGAATCCTACCCATACATATTCAACCCCTGGCAACTATACTGTCAGCCTTACAGTTACGAACGTTGGTGGAAACAACTCCACTGTGAAAACAGACTACATAACAGCTTCATCAGTTATTCCAGTAGCTAATTTCAGTGCTAATAAAATTCATGGTATTTCCCCACTCAGTGTCACATTTACAGATCAGTCAACAAACACGCCTACTGAGTGGCTCTGGGACTTCGGGGACGGTAACACCTCAACAAGCCAAAATCCTACACACACCTACACCACTGTCGGAACATATACAGTCAAACTAGAAGCCACAAATCTTGCCGGAACTAGCAATATTACAAAAACAGGATACATAACAGTTTCGGCAGGAGTTAGTCCTGTGTGGACAAGGAATACCTCATGGGATATACCTGATATAGGGTCTCGTGCAGCTCCGTGTTTTGTCGATTTAGACGGTGATGGAGACTATGACTTGCTGATAGGTACAGGTAGTGGTATTACTTATGCATATGAAAATACAGGAACTACAAGCAGTCCAGCTTGGACGAAAAAATCAGAATGGGATGTACCTGACGATGTGGGTAATTATGCTAAAGTGGCATCTGCTGATCTTGATAGCGATGGAGACTACGACTTGTTAATAGGTGAATATACAGGTAAAATATACGGCTATGAGAACACCGGGAATAAAAGCAGTCCTATGTGGACGAGGAATAACTCATGGGATAGTAAGGGTGGCTCGACTAGAGCATCTCCATGTTTAGCTGATCTTGACGACGATGGAGACTTTGACTTGCTAGTAGGTTTCCATGATGGTATCACATATGGATATGAAAATATTGGAACTAAAAACAGTCCGACTTGGACAGTAAAATCGGAATGGAACGGTCCTGCTACAGGATCTTCTTTTACAGGTCCCTACGCAACCGACTTAGACGGCGATGGAGATTACGACTTACTTATAGGTGAATCCGATGGTATTTCACATGCCTACGAAAATATTGGGACTGCAAGTAGCCCAATATGGGAGGCAAAATCAGAATGGAACACACCTGATGTGGGAGATAATGCTGAACCAGAAGTTGCCGATCTCGACAATGATGGAGATTACGACTTACTTATAGGTGCAAGTAACGGTATTTCATATGCCTACGAGAACACTGCAGTTTCAGTTGTAGCAAAGCCTGACCTCATCCTCACTGCGTTCACTCCAGAATCCAGCATTGCTGTGAATGCCCTCTGCACCATAGTTGCCACCGTTAACAATACCGGTACAGAGAATGTAGATACCTTTAACGCGACCCTTTCTGTAAATGGCACTGTCGTAGATACGCAGTCTGTATCAGGCATCGCATCAGGCAGCAGCGCTTTAGTTAACTTCTCGTGGACACCGGAAGCAGCGGGTGACTATAACCTCACTGTAACTGCAGATCCAGAAAATAGGATCGCTGAATCGGACGAAACGAACAATGCGTTTACAGTACTTGTCACAGCTTCTTCAGCGTCGACAACCCTGGTTGCGAACTTCTCTGCTGACGTAACGAAAGGTACGATTCCTCTCAGTGTAAATTTCACTGACCAGTCAACAGGTTCCCCAACATCCTGGTTCTGGGACTTTGGAGACGGTACCAACGCTACTGAGCAGAACGTTTCACACAAATATACATCAGCTGGTAACTATACTGTGAATCTTACAGTTGCAGATGCAGAAGGAAGAGATTCCAAGGTAAAGACTAACTATATTACTGTTTCTGAGTCCTCAATACCTGTAGAACCAGCACCAATTGCCGCTTTTACTGCTGATGTAACAAGCGGTACTGCTTCTCTCACTGTCAACTTTACGGATCAGTCCACAGGTTCTCCAACTTCCTGGTTATGGGACTTTGGGGACAATTCGACTGCTACCGAGCAGAACGTTTCACACACGTACACATCAGCCGGTAACTATACCGTTAACCTTACGGTTTCCAACGCTGATGGAAGCGATTCTGAAGTAAAAACTGAGTACATTGTGGTAAGTGAATCACTTCCTGGAGCACCGGTTGCAGATTTTGCAGCAACACCTACTTCTGGCGATGCACCACTTACTGTTAACTTCACTGATGCTTCAACTGGCAATATTTCATCCTATGCATGGGACTTTGATAATGATGGAACTGTTGACAGTACTGAGCAGAATCCAGTCTATACGTATTCAACAATAGGTAACTATACTGTTAACCTTACTGTTGCCAATGTAGACGGTAACGATTCTGAAGTAAAAACTGATTACATTGTAGTAAGTGAATCACTGCCTGGAGCACCGGTTGCAAACTTCACAGCCAATCGGACCAGTGGAACAGCTCCGCTTGACGTTCAGTTTACAGATGCATCAACTGGAAATATCTCATCCTATGCATGGGACTTTGATAACGATGGCAATGTAGACAGTACTGAGCAGAACCCGATTCACACTTACACCGCAGCTTGGAACTACACCGTCAATCTTACGGTCACAAATGAAGCCGGAAGCAACAGTACAGTAAAGACGGATTATATCACTGTAAGTTCAGCGAAAACTAACGATCTCACAATCTCCGGAATCATAAACACTGTACCAAGCTCTGCAGTCTTTGCCAAGGAGGCAAACACTGTAAAGATAACCGATGTCAAGAACACCGGAACTGACACCCTTACTAACATTTCGCTGGCTCTATATGCAAGCGACGTGTCCGATGGAACAGTTCCGGTAAACACGACAACAATTTCATCCCTTGCAGGCGGAGCTAAAACTACTGTCTCTTTAATTGATCCCACAATCCGCAGCCTGGAAGGCGGCACCGTAACCTATACTGCAGTTGTCGACCCTGACAACCTTATTCCTGAAAATAACGAGGCAAACAACAATGCCAGTGTGGATAAGCCTGTCAAATACAATGGGTATAAAGGCAAACGCTATTGGGAAGGTGGAAGTGATATCACAACAAAAGAGACCTATGATCTCCAGGGTAACCTTCTGTACTCCACTCAACCTTCTTCTGCTTATAAGGGTGTAAAATGGACTGGCAGGACGGAAACCTGGACAGCAAGCGATCTTTTGATTCCGAGCGGTTCCACTGTGGAAAAAGCCTTGCTCTATGTGCCCTATAACTGGGATACCAACCCTGGCGGAGTGCCAAAATGGACTGCAACCTTCAACGGAAACACGCTTGCAAACGGTACCCTCTACACTGATAAGAGTAATTTCGGCAGTTATGCAAATTATACATATGGTCTCTACGTTTTCGATGTAACAGATCAGTTCGATACCGCTGGAAACAGTCTTATCATGGCACCTGACTCTGAAAACAGCAATGCTCTGTATCCAAGCACTCTAGTCGTGGTCTACCGCAATTCTAACGAAACTAGAAAACAGATCTTCATCAATGACGAATGCGACGAACTAGCTTATTCTCCTACTAGTTACGGAACTACGCTTGAAGAAGCGACAGCATATGCTCCTTTCACAGACATGTCCGTTGAAACCGAGAAGGTCAGGAACGCTACGCTGTACAGTTTCGTAGGAAGTGCCGGTCCCAATGAAGGAAATCTGCTTTTCAATGGCAATACCGTTGCAAGCAATGCATGGCAGGGAGATTCAAGCTCCAGCAATGCACAAGTTTTTGACGTGAAAAATTACATTAATGAAACAGGAAACGAGGCCGGAATCCAGGGCACAACAAGTGGAGGCATGGATGCACTCCAGCAGATCCTTGTTGTTGAATATCAGGAAGAACAAAAATCTGCACCAGTAGCTAACTTTACTACAAATGTAACAACCGGTAAAGCACCTCTTGACGTTCAGTTCATAGATGCATCAACTGGCAATATCTCGTCCTATGCATGGGACTTTGATAACGATGGAACTGTTGACAGTACTGAGCAGAATCCGGTCCACATTTACACCGCAGCCGGTAATTACACCGTCAATCTTACGGTTTCCAATGCGGACGGTAGTGATTCTGAAGTAAAGACCGAGTACATTATCGTAAGTGAACC
>NZ_LZPK01000019.1:0-3221 GCF_001729375.1 Methanosarcina sp. A14
ATTTATGAAATTTAATTTATGAAAGTTAATTTATTAATCATCGGCAGATCAGAAAGTCACTGAATCATTGTAAATCGGGAAATCCCAGGTTAAACGTATGACGCAAAAGAACGGATATATGCGGTATTTTACGAAACAGAGTTGCTACCCTAACCAGGCAGAAGCCATGGAGAAAATCCACTTGGCTCTCCTGAACGAAAAAACTGTACTCTTTGAAGGAGCATGTGGAACAGGCAAGACTTTAAGTGCACTTGCCCCCGCATTGAGTGTGGCGAAAAAACTCAATAAGGTCGTTATTATAGTCACCAACGTCCATCAGCAGATGGTTCAATTTATAAATGAGGCAAGAGATATTTCCCGGGACAACGACATAAAAACAATTGTTTTCAAGGGCAAGACTTCAATGTGCCCTGAAAATCTCGATTACGAAGAATGCAGGCTTAAAGGGGAAAATACCTATGACCTCCTTGACCTTGAGAGGGAAATTTCTTCAAAAGAAAAAGAGCTAAAGGATGCTTATGAAAAATACAAACGGACAAAAGACCCTGCTCTTTATTCCCTGAGAACTGAGCTTGAAAAAGAACTCGAAGAAACTAAGAAAAAATCCCGGGCTTTGAGGAACAATTCTTGCCCGGAATTGTATGAAGTCCTGAAATTTGAAGGTAACGAATTTTCCAACTGGCTTTTTTCCGATGTAAGAAGCCCGGAAGAAATCCTGGAGTATGCCGAAGACCGGGATATGTGTGGGTATGAACTGCTGAAAAAAGAACTCAAAAACGCCGAACTTTTAATTTGCAATTTTCATCATGTTCTCAGTGCCGAAATTTTCATGATGCTGCTTAAATGGCTTGAACGCGACCCTGAAGATATTATCCTGATTTTTGATGAGGCGCATAATATTGAGGCATCTGCGCGTTCTCATTCTTCAACAATGCTCTCGGAACTGACTATTGAAAAAGCCCTTTCGGAAGTAGGCGAAACTCCTGAATCTGACAACTCCCTTATGTTAGGTAAAGAAACTGGCTCAAGAGGTGGCATTCCCCTTGACCAGGACTACGCGGCTCGACTATATGCAAAAAAGTTGTTTACCTGCCTCCTGACCGCTCTCAGGGATACATATGATGCGAAATTGAAGTTCGGGGAAAGGAACCGGCTTGGAAAGCACTGGCGGGACATTCAGATCAGTGACCCTTATGAGCGCTTTGACATCTTGAAAGCTCGCTTTTTGCGGGAAGCGGTAAAGGAAGGTTTTGCGGATGAAGAAAAGGTTCTGACCCGGTTGCGGGAGATTGGCGAGTTTGGAGGAAGGCTGGAAGAGATTTATGCGGAAAATTACAAAAAAGGGCTTCTTACAGTTCCGAAACGTTCCCAGATCCGGTATGTTGCCGACTTTTTATCTTCTTATCTGGTACTTTCGGACAGGCAAAACTACTATCCAATTTTGAACGTGCGTAGGGATTTCAAAAGCGATAGAATAGCTGGCAGGATTGAGCTTTTCACATGCATTCCTAAAAACGTGACCCAGCCTTTGTTTGATTCCGTTTATGCGGCAGTACTCATGTCGGCTACACTCCGGCCCTTTGAAATGATAAAATCCACGCTTGGCATTTCAAGGGAAGTGGAAGAAATCTCCTATGGCACGACATTTCCCAGGGAAAGGAGGCTTACCCTTGCGGTTTCCATTCCTCCGCTTTTTGCAAAGAATCGTGACAGCCCGGAAACGCTTGAGAGCTTGAAAGAAGCTCTGCTTGCAGCTACTGTTGCATCGCCGGGGAATGTGATTATTTACTTCCAGAGCTACGCTGAAGCACTCCGCTATACTAAACTCCTTGAGCCTGAACTTTCTATTCCTATTTTCCTTGATGAGACAGGGGTTTCATCCCAGGAAATCCGAAAGGAGTTTTTCAAAATCGGAGAGCAGGGAGGAAAAGCTTTACTTATAACCTATCTCTGGGGAACATTGAGTGAAGGTGTTGATTTCAGAGATTCCAGGGGCAGGACCGTGATTATAGTGGGAATCGGATATCCAGCCTTGAATGACCGAATAAAGGCTGTCGAATCTGCTTATGATGAAGTTTTCGGCTGTGGTGAAGGCTGGGAGTTTGCAGTTCAGGTGCCGACAATCAGAAAGGTCAGACAGGCAATGGGAAGGATAGTGCGTTCTCCAGACGACTATGGAGTAAGGATTCTCCTTGATTCCCGCTACCAGGGCTCTCAGGCACGTAAACTCGGTAAATTTTCGGTTTTTGATTATTTTCCATCTGAAGAAAAAAGAGAGTTCATCGACATTGCACCCAGAGACTTAGGAAGCCTGGTGGAAGAATTTTTTGCCCACGTCATGCCAGGTAATCCCGACAAAAATGAATCGGAGTCCCAGACTTCAAGTCGTGTGGGTTTCGGAAGCCTTGCTGAAAAGCTTTGAAGTCCTTTGAGTTAATCCCTTCGAGTTACTTTAATAAATTTTACACTGTTTCATAACTGTTTGAATTGTTTAATATGTTAAACCTATTTGGAACCCGACACTCATATATAATAAAAGAAGTTGCCCGTAGTTTATATTTAAACTTCAGGCACTAAATTACTTGGTGAACAGGTTTTTTGCAACTTGTTTTCATGAAACTTTTACTTACGACCTTTTTACTTATGTTACTTTTACTTATGTTACTTTTATTTACAATATTTTTTTCTTATGTTACTTTTATATAATTGACTCTGGTCTTCGTACCAGTGCCGGCTGCGTTACTTGCCTTAAGGCGTTACACTGTAACTTCCTGTTGTCGAATAGGATGTATGGGGTTCTGTATTGTTGAAAAGGTTTCATCCCCGAAACTCCAGTTCCATGCGATAGGGGAGCCTGAAGTATTGTTCTTAAAAGTCACGCTCAGCGGCGCATTCCCTATTCTTGGAGACCCCTGGAAACTTACAACCGGCTTTGACGCTGTTGTTCCTACCGTTAAACTGAGTTTTGTAGCGCGTTCAGCCCTTTGTCACTTTGTCACTTTTATATAATTCCATTTTGATTTTGTACTGCTTCCTGCTGCATTTGTTGCTGTGAGTTTAACCGTGTAAGTTCCTGCTGCTGAATATGTGTGTGTTGGACTCTTTTCTGTTGAATATTTCCCGTCTCCGAAATCCCATTTCCATGAGGTTGGTGATCCTTTGCTAGTCTCCGTAAATTTTACCTTTAGCGGAGCTTTTCCTGATAGTGGCCATCCCCAGAA
>NZ_LZPK01000020.1:0-31705 GCF_001729375.1 Methanosarcina sp. A14
CTTAACCGAAGACGCATGTAGCCAACTTGTATTAAATCTATAAGCAGCCCATCTCAAGCAACAAAAAACCTGGCGGAATTTAGCTTTGATTACTATCATTCTTTGTGGGGAGAAATTAACAGTCATCCAGACAATTTCAACACGACTACTACACAGTTACATAACGGCTAAAGTTTTGCGTGAAACAGCAAGGTATAATGCAGGTCTGGCAAAATACATAAAGAGTTAAAAGCAAATATTGGAAACTGAACCAAGGATTACATCTGATCTGTGGGCTGAAGAATCAGTTTCCAATATTTCTATTTTTAACCATCATTGATATTAAACCGTTACATTGGTGAATTGAATATAAATAAGTAGACGAGAGATATCCAACGTAGTAGGTTTAGCGACGCAGACAAATCATTTATAAACTACGTGAAGCACCTTTTATCCAATTACATCCGGTTCTGACTCAAATATATAATAGTTATAATGGAAGTTGTCCAGAAAGTTATAATGTATAATAAAATTAATTTTATTATACAGATATCAGGCGAGATAATATGAGAAAAAGAAACATTCTGCTGATTTTTGTCTTTTTTATTTTTCTGATTATGGGCATATTTGTCCATGGTATTTATAGGGATTCTGTGGATTGGAGAGATTACGGTCAAAGATATCTCTGTGATTATGATGTCAAAGTGACAGGCCTTTCAGGCAGGGAAGTGAATGGAACGACGGCGATAATGGTCCCTATTCCAGCATCAAAGGAGGGTAAATTTTTTACTCCCCCTGTTCAGAAAGGTATTTATTTTAGCCAGAAACGGACACATAAAGTCTTTGATTGGTCTGAAGAAGAGGACAAAGGACCTTATTTTGAAAATGCAACCGAAATTTTTGATAACAAAGAATTATGCAGTGACTGGATATCTTTCATTGCAGAAACTAATAAAGGCTATATGCTTGGATTCAGAACAAATGAGACCAAGCTTGAAGATATTGATTGTGGTGTGAGTTTAATTGCAGATTATTTTGATATTTTTGATCCCATAAATAATGGAAGCCCGATATTGTTCCCTGTTGAAAATGCTTCTAATACTTCTTCAGTTCCTTATGGAAAATACACTAGGTACGTCTCAAGTCCAACATATGATACTTACGTATATATAAGTGATAACCTAAAAGGAGGAGGTACGGTATCTTTTGAAGTTCAGTTGGATGCAAACAATGACCCAACGGAGTGGTCTGGTGAATACTTTGGCTGGTATGATAACATATTATTTGCAAAAGTTAATGAGACGGGATACGTAAGAGTCAAGGCCATTCTTGGACAGAATATAGGTGGGAATGATTCTACTTCTTCATACAGTAGTCAATATTATTCAGATTATTTTGAAAATGAAACTTCTGATAATGTAAATGAAACTCCTAGCTGTACAGAAGTTGCACGAAGTCCTTAATTTAACCAGGTTTTGTAAAGTCTTCGTTACCTGGCCACTTTAATAGTTAGTTAAGGCTGTTTAAGAATTAATAATATAAACAAAGTTATACAGAGACTGCGAGATATATAATTGAATCTTCAAAAGACTTTGTTCCAAAATCCAGTGATCTTTGTATTTCTTGATTGAAAATCTGAATTAATAAGAAGAATTCGGTATTCATCAAAATCGATATTCGACATCTTAAGACTTCAATTCTTAAATTGTATCACAAGGATTGTGACCAATTACAAAATATAGTGATTTTGAACTTTACATTCATCACTAGATTTTGGTACTAAATCTTCAAAAGAAAATCACAAATAATCATGAAAGTAGGTGAGCTAGTGGAAAAAGGAAAGAACTAACCGCGAGAGAAAGGAAATAGGTGAAAAAAGAAAGAAGTAAAATTGGAAGAGTCTGCCGTAAGCAGTCATATGAAAACTGTTGTTCAAACTGTGCTAAGAATGAGAATCACAATAAATCTTATGATGAAGCCTGTAAACTTTAAAGAAAAAATATTAGTATATCGAATAATAATGTTCATTTAAAATCTCCACTTAATAGAATAAATTAATATTTCGAGATATAGCTTCAGAAGAGGCTTTTAGATCCTTATTAGTAAAATTTGCAATCATCTATGACTTTAATTCGTTAATACCCAATTAAATACGTTACAATTTTCAAAATAGCGTTCAATTATAATTGATACCGTCAGTCAATCAATAGAATAGACATTGGTTCAGGCTGCCCTTTTATAGGGAATTCCAGGGGCATACCTGATTCCGCAGCCGTTTTCTTCATATTGATCCCGACAGCGTGTTCCGGAATTCTTGCCATTTTGAATGGATACAGATTCCCTTTTCCACATTACATTTCTCACATAGCCTGCACGACCCGTTCACAAATGCGACTGCGAATTTGAAGCCTTCATTAAAAGCTACCTTTTCGAGCTCCAGCATTGTGGAAGCCGTTTTCTTGCTGTAGTCAAAATATTCTTTCCAGAACTTTGCGGCTTTTTTCCTTGTTTCCTCGGGTTCTGCTGGGTCAAGCCAGGTTTTGTATGGTGCTTTGGCAATTTCTTCATCTGCGATTGCAGGCGACCTGAATTTGACAAGCATTGCGTAGCTGTATTCTTTAAGGATTTCCCTAACCTCGTCAACAGTCGGAACATGCGGCGGGCATGTCAACTTTTTTCCGTATCCTATACAGCCCCTACATTTTAAAACCACTCTTTTCTCTACAAAGACATTGTAAGTGGGAATTATCTTTGCGTCAATTGCTTCCAGTTCCAGAGCTTTTTTCACAAGAAAGTCAAATTCCTCAGGTTTTATGTCTGTTGATGACAAATTCATTTCTTCTAAAAATTTGTTTTCAATAAAAAAGGTCTATTAGCCGTTATTGTGTTGTTCGTATGTTCATGAATAACATTCAGGGTAGCTGTACTCTTTAGGAGCAGCTCTTACTCACTAAGAGCCTATCCCAAAAGTCATTTCGTTCTTAATCATCAAGAATTTTCAGGATTGTTTTCATGATCAGAAACTTGATTGATTGTTCGGAATACAGGATTCAGAGAAGCAATTTTGAGTTTTGGGATCAGCTCTACCTTAAAGCTGAACCTTAAAGCTAAACCTTAAAGCTGAACCTTAAAGCTGAACCTTAAAGCTGATTTAGATAGTTTTTCTACAAAATCCTTTTGAAATTACAACTGGTTTTGTGATTCTGGTTTGACGGAAGTATACAGTGTAAAGTGAATAAATAGGCCTCATTCTTCTGTTTTATTAGAGAATTCAAATTTTTATCCTGCATCTATTGACTTTTTGCGTTACTTATTTTCCAAACGATCTTATTTCGATGAGATGCACTTTTTTAAGTAAACTGTAGTAATTAATATTACCAAGTTCAGGTTGTAAAATTGTTCATTTATTTACGCGAAAAGAATTCAGAAGAATTGTTAGTATAATAAATTTTTATAAAATATTTTGTATAATATGTTTCGTAGCAAGTTTTAGCTTGCCAAATTAAGTATATAGTGGGGATAAAGTGACCAAATATGGAGCAATAAAGTCCGTGATGTTGCTGGTATGTATAGGAATAATAATTGCATTGGTACAGCCCATTGAAGGATAGATGGGGCCTGGAACGATGGGCAATCAAGGATACAATCGCAGCTATGGACCTGGACAGGGGATAGGACCTGGAATGATGGGTTATCCAGTGGACAGAGCATAGCAGAAATACTGGTGGATCGCTATTCCGGAGCTACCTATCCTGAGCCGGGGCCAAATATGATGTGGAACACACGCTTTGGTGTGGGAAGAACTCCGACAGGAGACACTGGTTATGACCTGGCCGGAGCACAGAAACTGGCAGAGAATTTCCTGACTGGCTACCTACCTGAAGCGCAAATACAGGAATCACACGCAATGCCCGGCTATTATACTTTCGATTTCGGGCGAAATGATACCAAGGGCATGCTGAGCGTTAATGCTTTTAGTGGCCATATTTGAGTGCACACCTGGCATGGGCCTTACCTGGGCGAAATGAACGTAACAAGCTAAGAACCTATTCGAAAAGTGGTTGCTTACTGGATAAATTTTACAATATACAATAGAAAAACCGGTACGGATACTCTTATTATTGTAGACCACTCTGATATTGTAGACCTACTACTCTGATATTGTAGATTTATTGTAACTTTTAACATGCATTACTGACTTCTGAAAGGCTCTAAAATGGGAGTTTCTTCAAAAAATGCAGGCATAAGGTGGAGAAAAGTAGAGAATAAGTCCTTTTACTCCTTCTTATGCTTTTTTGTTTCTCCGAATCATATCAATAAAGTATTTAGTTTCTCTTTTTACATCATCACTGCACACAACTGCAGAAATTGAGACCAGGCTGTCAGCTCCGTTTTGAATAACACTCTCGCAGTTATCCTTGTTTATTCCACCAATAGCAACTACAGGAAGTTTTATTGCATCTTTAACTTCTCGAATTTTAAGTGAACCAATTCCTTCTCCTGCATCTTTTTTTGTAGCAGTATCGAATATTGGGCCAAGACCCACATAGTCAGCCCCTAATTTTTCCGCCAGGATTGCTTCTTCCCTGTCATTTACGCTAAGGCCGATTATCTTATCCTCACCAAGGAGCTTTCTTGCCGTTTCAACAGGCATATCGTCCTGGCCGATATGGACTCCATCCGCGTCAACTGCTAAAGCAACATCGATCCTGTCGTTTACCAGAAAGATTGCCCTGCCGCTGCAGATTCTCTTAATTTCTGAAGCCTCTTCGACCATTTCTTTCGTGCTTTTATCCTTTTCCCGGTACTGAACAATCCTGCAGCCTGAATTGACTGCGTCCTTGACATTGGATAAAGTCCCTTTCTTTGAAAGTCCGGAATCTGTCACGAGGTAGAAATCGATTTCTTTTAAAAGGGAACTTTTCCAGCTGAAGCCTTTCTGGTTCATGATAATTAATCCATCCGATACGCACGTTTTTTAAAAACGCTCTTTATAATCTCATTTTTCTGAACTTATGGTTCTTTTTACTTAATTTACCTTTTTCTTCCGAACTTACGATTATTCTCTTTTTCTTCTGAATTTACTTTTTTCTCTTTATCCTCGGAACTTATTGTTTTCCGTTTTTCTTCAGAACTTAATGTTTTCCATTTTTATTCAGAACTTAATGTTCTTCAAAATTCATCATACTTTTTACTTTCTCATCCGACAGGTTGAACACTTCATCATACAGGTTAACCTTGAAACTTCCTGGCCCGTTTGACTTACTGGCTGCAAGTTCCCCTGCGACTCCAAAATAACACAATGCTTCTCTGGACGCTTCACAGTAATCCGGGTTAACTGCAGCAAACAAACCTATTACAGATGCAGCCATGCATCCTGTTCCGACAATTGACCCCATAAGTTCATGTCCGTTCTTAACGATAAAAACCTTATCTCCGTTACTTATAATGTCTTCTTTTCCTGTCATCACAACAACGGAAGAGCTTAATTTTGCAAATTGCTTCGCAATCTTTACAGGGTCCGCCTTAATTGAAGTTGCCTCAACCCCTTTAGTTTCAGCGCTTTCACCTGCCAGTTTTGCAATTTCCGAGTAATTGCCTTTTATAATATCGATACGGACAGAGCCAAGGATTTTTGCAGCCATTTCGTCCCTAAATTTTGTAGCTCCAACCCCGACGGCATCAAGCACGACCGGAATTTTCTTATCGTTTGCAGCGGCAGCAGAGAGAAGCATGGAGTCGATTATTTTGGAAGTAAGAGTTCCGATGTTAAGCACAAGAGCCGATGAAATCCCTGTCATTTCAGCACATTCTTCAGGGGCATGTGCCATTACAGGCAGCGCACCAAAAGCTCTTGTCATGTTTGCACAGTCGTATATAGTTACCCAGTTCGTTATATGATGTATGAGTGGTTTTGTTTCTCTTATTGTTTTTAATGGGTTGTTCATAGAATTCCTCAAAAACGTTTTAAAACACGATTTATCCGCATACTGACAACTTGTGCCAGAGATTTATATCAAATTATTGTAACTAGTGTCGAGTCAATTATCAAGGATTCAATGGCCCCGAATAATTACAATCGATTTTATACGACATTTTGTGTTTGACTCGACATTAGGAATCATCCTGCAGTAAATTACTCATTCCTTATCCTTTGGAAAGATTGCGATTACTTATTTCTTACTCTTTCCACGCGTGGTATTTTCGTCATACTCGTTCATTGCAGTTATTAAAGCTCAGGAATAAGACTTGTTGCCGCACTATCCATATAATAGAGGTACTTAGGTATTTGAAAATTAGCTATGTAGTCTTCAATTTTCATATAATTTTATTCATACTCCAGCTTTTGTATTTCCATCAAATATTCCCGCTTTCGTATACCCATTAAACAAAGGAATTATGCTGTAACATAAAATGACAGAACAGTTTACATTTATATTCCTCTACATAAAGAGCTCATCCCAAAACTTGATTTAATTTCGGTATTGTTGCTGGCATTACAACTTCAAAGTATGATTTTTCTAGTACACTGCTTAACTTCAGTAATCAATTTTTAATTGAGTCAACTAAAGTGTTAATTTTTAATCAAGTCAACTAAAGTATTAATTGTTAGAGACTTTGGTAGTACAACTTATATTGATGTTTAGAAATTGTAAAGTTTGGAATTAAGTCGCGTATAAAATTAACAATCAGAGTTCAAAATCCAAAAGCCCGATTAGTTACTTACAAGAGATCTAAACTTATAAGAGATCTAAATAAATAATTTAGAGTTTTAAGATCAAATCAAATAGTCGTTCTTCGCCGGACAAAGTTTGATCTCCATGAATTTATACTAACTCTGGTTCTATACCACTCACTGGTTCCAATAGTTTTCTTTTGCCAGTGTTGTTAATGTTAAATTTTTGGTTGAGATTCACAGTAGTGAATGCGTGGAATAGGATTGTGTTGATAAAATACGTTTTCCTGAAACCAGTAGTTCGAAATAGTGGCACAATTACAGGAAGATCAGACATACTCTTTATCAGTTTTGAACGAAAAAATTAATAAAGTACAACGTCGTTTATTTCGTAAAATTTACGAGTAAGTTTTTATTTATAGATAACCTGAGGAGTACTCGACTAAAAAAGCATGAGTGAAAAACATGGAAATAACATAATTATCTTTATAAAAATAAAAAGAAGGAATTGTAAATGGCACGAGTTATGATCGTAGAAGATGCTGAGTTCATGCGAATAGCGATCCGGGATACACTTTTTAAACATGGGCATGAAGTAGTTGCCGAAGTGGCTGACGACGATGAAGCCATTGAAAAATATATGGAGGTAAAACCAGACCTCGTTTTAATGGACATAATAGCGCCGGATAACGTGCCAAACAATATGAATTGGAAAAATTTGTTAAACAAGTTTCGTATCATAGACCAGGAAGCAAAAATGGCAATGTTTTCCTCTCTCGGACAGCAGATCATCATAACAGAATCTCTAAAAATAGGCGCTATGGGATTTATGGTAAATCCTTTTGAACCCGAGATTTTGAATATAATTAGAATAATTGCCGAGCCAAACTAACTTGAAAGTGAAATTATAATTGATTTCCAGGCTTTTGCAAATTATTCGTCCTCTACATAGATTTTAAATTCAAGCAAGTTACAGTAGATACTCAAATAGTGTTATTCAGGTTTCCCGATTCTTTACTGTGAGTTTTTTTTGATTTATTAAACATCTTTTGTTAGATATTTTGATAGATAGTTAGATATTTTGTTAGTAGATAAATAGAGAATTCTACAAAAATGTGACCATGTTTCTCATTCTCGGAATTTTTGTGGCAAAAATCATATAGGAAGAGATCAAGGGAATTCATTAAAATTCACTAACCCCAGAAAAAAGAAATTAGCGGGAAAATAAAATGACTGAGATAACAGATGAATTAGTGATTCGTGGGAATCACATAAAAAACCGAATTGTGATGCCTCCTATGGTTACTTTTTCCTTTCATGGGGACAATGGCTCTTACTATGGCAAGCAGCACATTGAACATTATACGAAACGTGCAAAAGGCGGTGCCGGCCTTATCATCGTACAGGCGACCAGCGTTTTTGGGGCTATAGATTCAACAGGTATGTGGTCGGCAGGTGATATCTCAGCTTTAAAGCAAATTGCGAGCAACTGCCATGAATATGGTGCAACAGTAATGATGCAGCTTCATTGCGGCAATATGGATATTAACGAATTGTCAACCGAAGAAATTCATTCGATGCAAAAAAATATGAAGCGTGCGGCTATTCGTGCCTGTGAAATAGGGTTTGACGGCGTTGAATTTAATTTTGCACACGGATTTACCTTATGTAAGTTTCTTGATGCCTCTTACAATCGCCGAACTGATAAGTACGGCGGCGACGTTCTATACAGGGCAAGAGTTTTAACACAAATTTTGCCGGAGATTCGAAACAACACTCCTAAAAATTTCATTGTTAGTGTGCGCATGGGTGAGCATCTGCCGGAAAGCAAGGACGGCGTTGAAGCAGCCAAAGCCTTTGAGAAAGCCGGTATTGATTTACTGCACATTTCATTTGGCATGCAGCCCCCAACAAACCCGGTTCCAGACGGTTTCATTTGCAGTCCTATAACCTATAGCGGCTGTAAGATCAAAAAAGAAGTAAAGATTCCCGTTATCGCAGTCAATGAAATCCGCAATGAAGAACAGGTACGGTTCTTAATTGAAAATGATTATGTGGATCTTGTTGCTGTTGGCAGGGGTATGTTAACTGACCCTGAATTTGCGAATCATGTGATAAACAGCGAGCCTGTAAATACGTGTTTGGGATGTGAAAGGTGTTTCTGGTTTACTGATCATACATCGTGTCCGGCAGAAAGTAACAAGTGAAATTGTGGGTATGAACTCTACCAAAGTAAGAAAGTAATCGTAAGGGCTGAAATAAAAATTATAAAAGAAGGTAAGGAGTGATGCAATTCACTGAATAAAGGGAGTTGTGCTCTTTGAAATTACCACATTAATCAGCAAATTAAATCGACTTTAATAAAAAAGAATTTTAGTATATTACAAGTAATTTCTTGAATTTACAGTTCACAAGCTTTCTTTACATAGCCCATATTTCTTCAGATTCTCTTCAGGTCTAACAATTCTATCCAATTCTTCCCTATAACTTTTTGATACAATAGCATGGTTTACAAGGTTAAAAATATCATTTTTAGTGTACCCGTTTGACGAGAAAAGAAGAAACATATTAAGTAACCTTCGAGAATATTCTTCTGCCTTTGTTACATACTTTTCTTCTACTACCAAGGAACTACCGTGAATAATTTCACTTCGCTTACCATATAGCTTCTTGACGCATTTAGCAATGGAAATTATATCTTCATCATTTCTTCCGATAATTAAAGAAATTCGGTTTGATAATTTATATAGAATTTCAGTTTTTTCGCCTTCTGATGAGCATAAAGATTCCATTAACAACATAAGGAAAATAAACCTATGTTCGATATTAAATTCATAGAAATATCTGTTGAACCACTCAATAGATCTTGAAATAGATTTATCCTTTTGCGCAGATATTATTTTATCAGAATTTTTTACCAGAATATACGTTCTTCTCAAATCAGTTATTTCCTCTTTACTTAGAAAATAATGGTAAGAGTTTAACAATGGATTATCATAATTGGTGATGCCGTGGATACTAGACAATTTCTTCTTCCAAGGTAATAGTAGCTTATCAGATCTACGATTAGCCCAGAATTTATCACTTTTTAAGAGCCTCATAGCTAAAATTACAAATGAAATTAAGTCATAGTCAGAATGAATATCAGAACTTTTAGTTTTTATCGAAAGCTGTTCAATCACGTATTTAGTACTCTTTAACTTATCTTTGAAACTAACTGAGTTTTGATCAAAAGATGAGATGAGATCCCATATTTCGTTAAGCTCATCAGGTGTTATTTTTCTAATACTCAAACCTTCGTCAAGTGTGATGCTTTCGGTGTCACTTTCAAACCCTATTAGAGGACAAATAGAAACGGATTCATAATCCTTTGAAAGTAATGAATCTATGTATTCTTCAAAAATGTAATCGAATTTCTTTTGGTCGAAATCGACTTTTTCTGGATTAACTCCCTCTAAGTAGTCTCGGATAAAAGACGATAAAATAACAAAGTAACTGCAACTGTGTGGTCTTAGTTGTTTATTCTCAGAAACAAGTTGAAGACAATGGTTATAAGTTTTTAAAGAGTATATATTAGGAATAACAGAAATAAGATCATAAACTTTATGTGATTTTTCTTGGTAGCCATTATGAAGAGGTACTACTTTCAGAGTCTCACGTATTGGGATGTCCTCTCTATTTTGAATATATTTTGGTAAAATAGATAAAACTTCTAGTATTAAATTTTGAAAACTTTCACGGATTTCGCGATCTGCTGAACTCAAATTGTCTTGTTTGTCAATCATAATTTAAACCACACTTCTAATTGAATAATGACTAATAAAAAATTATCTAGAATCTCTCTAAAGTTTGATCAATTTTCCTTTCCGGAAAAGCTATAAGTAAATGCGGTCAAGACTGTAGTATCTAGTTGCTCTCCTTTTGACTTACTTATGACAAACCCTATTATATGCATTCAAATAGTCAAGTAGTTCATTAGTTTGTGGTTGGTATTTTATGTACTAAGTCAAATCTACTCCAGTGAACTAACTTAGTTGAAAAATAAAAAGAATTGAAAATGCTAAACTCATTTTGGAAACACTATCAATTGAATATTAGATAATAACCAACTTTTACAACATTTCACTGTTAACTTTTTGAAGAGTTCTTATTGTATGGAGCTTGATAAAATAACTCGAGAAGAATCCTTTAAAGAAACCCAAAGTTCGCAGGGAATTTGCGAACAATCACTGAAATTACGTAAAAGAACGCCACGGGTCATGAGAAAAAATTTAGGTTAAGTAAATAAACACTGATGCATTTTTCTTTTATTTTTTCTGCACTCTAAATTTCTAATTTCCTCAAACCTAACTCATATATATTCTATCTTGTCATTTAAATTGATAAATACTCCATGTTTATTGTCAGAAATTAAAAGAAGAAAATGAGAAATATTTGCAACTACCGCTTAGCTGAGGACTTTCTAGCTTTATACTCCGTCCTAAAAAGAAAAAGAGGCTTTCGCCTTAAGAATTTCAAGCTGAAATATTATACAAATATATATCTCTGTTTTCCTGGTATTCTGGGTTATTTCGTGTGTCTACATATACAACTTTATCGTCGTAAATTGCAGGCTCTCTTGCATAAGTGCTGCTTGTAATACGAGTTGTCTTATTAGTTGAGATATTGTACATATAAATGTCACTTGAGAAGTTGTTTCCTACCCAGTATGCTCTTTCCCACACTATTCTATCACCATATACATCTAGACTGATCGGATAGCCATCAAATGTTACTTGACGTGTTTTGTGCTTGGCAATATCTCGCATATAGACATACCTTGATCCATTTTGGTTTTCTGTCCACACGACAATATTTCCATAAATTTTACCGTCCTCTGCTTTACCACTTCTACTGATGTCGCTTACTCTCTTTGTAGGTATGTCATATATGGAAATGTTTGCACTCCATTCGCCTGGATTTACTTGAGTTGACCGTTTCCATACAATCTTATTTCCGTAAATTGCAGGATCAAAATAGGCATGCTCATATGGAGTTATTTGAGTTTCTTCATTGGTGCTGAGATTGTATAAATACAAACTATTATACTCAGCATTTTGAGAATAGGCAGGCTGACCGTCAGTATATTTTGACCTTACGTACACGACATTATCACCATAGATCGCTGGTGTACTTGCGTTAACAATTTCCATTTTTTTGCCAGTGGAAATGTTATACACAGTTATGTTTCCATCATCCCACCATGTAATTTTATCTCCATGAATAGATGAGCTACTATCCGCACGTCCTATCCCGGTTATGTTTCCGGTAGTCAAGTTATACATGAAAACTCCGTTACCAAAAGTATCAGCCCATGTAACAACGTTGCCATAGATCGATGGACTCAACGTTAGCCTCCAACTTACGAGCATAGTCTCTTTGCCAGCGTTTGCTATTGATGTAAAACTTGTAAGAAAAATCAAAACAAATACCAGATGTATTATTTTGTTTCCCACATTAATCCCCATAAAGGATATAATACTGGAAAACTACATCAACATTGCTGATCATTAGCAATATGGGGGAAAAGGGAGAAAAACAATTGAAGGAAAGTACTTACTTTTTCAATATTTGATTATTGGTTTTCGGATAGGACGGATAGAATCTACATTAGGCAGGCGTTATTTGCAATTATTTTGTTTTAACTACAATTACTGATTGTGTTTTTCATTTTTATTTGAAGTAGTTGTGTTTTTGACAACTCTAAATTGTCATCATATTTAGAGTATTCAGTCAATCACAGATTGAAATTCAAAGGAAATAGTAAAAATTATTGAAAAACGGTCAGTAATTATATTTTTTTAATGAGGTGTGTTGAGGGTAAATAAATGGCAAATAAGGAAAAGTTACATTCAATACCTTTAGTGTTAATGGCATTATTTTTCGTATTTTTTGTTTCAAACTCAGCTGTAACGTTAGCTGCCCAGGAAATTAAGCTCTCAGAGGATATTGGAGTAAATGGAGAGACTTCTATTTACGGTGAGAAAGTGGTGTGGTCATATTGGGACAAAATTCATCTTTATGACCTAAAAACCGGAAATGATACTATAATTACCATGCCTGAACATTATTATTACGTAGCACGTCCTGCTATTTATGATAATAAAATTGTATACTGTCTTTATAATGGAAATGAGAATCCAGTTAGGGTCAGACTTTACGTGTATGATACACTTAATTCTACAAGTTCACTAATCACAGAGAATTTGTCCTATTGTGTTCCTGATATTTACGGTGATATTATTGTGTGGGCTGAGGAACGCAACTACAAGACTGATGTCTACATGTACAATATTTCCACTCATACACAAACTCAGATAACCACAAGAGGATCTGCAAGTAACCCTTCAATATATGAAAACAAAATAGTGTGGGTGGGTTACGGGGACAATGGAACTATTATAGATAAAAATAACAATTCCATTAGCAGAGATAGTATTTGCATTTATGACCTTTCCACTAAGAAGGAAACTATGATCAATACTATCGGAAGAGCATATGCTCCCGTGATCTACAGTGATAGGATAGTATGGCAGGGTAGTCGCAATTCAGACTTTACTGGTGGAAGAGGGGATGTCTACATGTATAACCTCTCAACTGAGAAAGAAAGCCGGATCTCTTACAACGGACAGTCCTCGTCAGGTTCGCCTCCAGCTATCTATGGTGATAGGATAGTGTGGCAGAACCACCACAACGGAAACTACAATATTTACATGTACAATCTCTCAACTCAAAAGGAGACTCAGATTACCACCAGTGGAAGTGCAATGGGACCTGATATCTACGGAGACAGGATAGTGTATAGAGATAATCGTCAAAGATTGCCCCCTGGCGATGGTTATTTTTGTGATATCTATGTGTATGATCTCACTGCTAGACCCATAGAATCACAAGCTGGGTTTACATCCAATGTGACTTCCGGAATAGCACCTCTAACGGTATTATTCACTGATACCAGCACTGGTGGAGTACCAACTTCCTGGCATTGGGACACTGGCGACGGTATTTACTCAAAACATGCCATGAATGCAACCCATACGTTTACAAACCCAGGGGTGTATAACGTTACTTTAACAGTTACAAATGAAGCCGGCAATAGTACGGTAACGAAACCGAATTATATTACAGTAACTCCTCCACAACCACCAGTGGCAGATTTTTATGCTAATGTAACCTCTGGAAAAGCACCTCTAATGGTGTATTTCTATGGTAGAATTATTGGCAAAGCTACAAGTAAAGGCGAAGAACCTATTTCCTGGTATTGGGATTTTGGCGATGGCATTTATTCAAAACACACCACGAATGCAATCCACACATTTACAAAACCAGGGATTTACACAGTAAATCTTACCGTAGGAAATTTTGTGGGTAATAGTACAGCGACAATGCCAAATTACATAGTTGTTATCGATCCAAAAGCCCCCGATGCAAATTTTAGTAGTAACATTATCGAGGGTTATGCTCCCCTGACGGTAAAGTTTAATGACACTTCTCAAAATGCAACGTCAAGGGTATGGGACTTCGACAATAATGGAAAAACAGACTCAACCGATGTAAATCCTGTTTATACATTTACAACGCCAGGAATCCATACTGTTAACCTGACAGTAAGAAATGCTTATGGCACTACCTCAAAAACTGATACAATAATTGTACTTACAGAAAATGAGATCCGGATTACAACCAGCGAATTAGCATCCAATCCTGATATCTATGGTAACAGAATAGTATGGCAAGACCTTCGCAACGGAAACTACGATATCTACATGTACGATCTCTCCACTTCCAGAGAAACCAGGATCACTGCTAATGAATCAAATCAGACATATCCTTCACTCTACTGTGATAGAATAGTATGGCAAGATGATCGTAATGGACAGTATAATATCTATATGTACAATATATCTACTTCCAAAAAAACTCAAATAAGCACTAGCGGGCGCGCTCAGAGACCTAAAATATATGGTGACAGGATAATGTGGATGGATTATCGAACTAGAAATAAAGGTATTTATATGTACGATCTCTCCACTTCCAAGGAAACTCGAATAATTTCAAACGGAATACCTCTATTTATTAATATGGAAGGTAACTTGATAGTCTGGGATGACCTTCGATACATAAGTCCGGATATTTATATGTACGATCTCTCCACTTCCAAGGAAACTCAAATAACCTCCAACGGAGAAGCAACATTCCCTAACGTCTATGGTAACAGGATAGTGTGGAAAGAGTGGCACAGAGAAGATGTCACCACCGATATCTACATGTACGATTTATCCACTTCCAAGAAGACTCAGATTACTACCAATAAATCAAGTCAATACTATCCTGCTATTTATGGTAATAAGATAGTATGGCAGGATGATCGAAATGGAAACCTGGACGTTTACATGTACGATCTCTCAACTCAGAAGGAGACTCAGATTACCACTAGCGGAGGTGCACAAGATCCTGATATCTATGGAGACATGATTGTATATAAGAAGGATAGTCGTCAAAGATTACCCGTTGATCATGTTTTTTTTAGTGATATCTATATGTATGATCTCACTGCTAGACCCATGGAACCACAAGCTGGATTTATATCCAATGTGACTCTGGAACAACACCTCTAACGGTGTTATTTGCTGCTACAAGTAAAGGTGAAACTTACAAGTAAAGGCAAAGCACCTGTTTCTTGGTATTGGGATTTTGGCGATTGTTTTATCCCAAAACATATCTTTTTAAATATTTTTTATTATGGTTGTATATCGTGTACAGGTGACCAATTATTTTACTCCAACTTTGAATTTGTTTCATTTTACGTAATCATTCCACAATGCCAAAATGGAATTGAAATTTATTCAACGTTTAAACTTTTGCGTCGCCTGCTTTTCTTTCAGAGCACAAAATGTTATTATTAATTTTTAAAATGTTTTTACTTTTGTGAAAGCACATAAACGCAAGCAAAACCCATATCGAAGAGTTTCCTCTTTTTTAAAACACAACCAGTATGTAAACTATACTTCGGATGAACGAACCCCCGGATAACGGAAGGTTTCTTCCTAGAATAGTAATATTTATTTTTATGGAGCGCCAATTATTACATATGAATATTATAGAGAGAAAAAACTATAGAGGAGTTGACCTTCCAGGCGCCCATCTTGAAAAAAATAACCTTATATGGGCTAACTTTCAAGACGCTAACCTTCAGGAAGCTTATCTCATAAAAGCTAACCTTACACAGGCTGATCTTCAAGGAGCTAACCTTTATAGAGCTGACCTTCGCGGGGCTGACCTTCGCGGGGCTAACTTTCAAGAGGCAAACCTCCAGGAGGCTAACCTGCAAGGAGCCGACCTCTCAAATTCGTACCTTTTAGAGGGTATAGGCACTAATCTTCAAGGAGCTAATCTCCAGGGAGCTAATCTCCAGGGAGCTAATCTTACAAGGGCTAACCTTAAGGGAGCTAACCTTAAAGGAGCGAAACTCCAGTTATCCAATATCCATTTGGCTAACTTGCAAGGAGCTAATCTTCAAGGAGCTAACTTTCAGGGAGCTAATCTTCATGGAGCTAACCTTCGTGGGGCTGACCTCCAGGCAGCTGATCTTTATGTAGCTGATCTTCAAAAGTCTGACCTTCAAGAAGCTAACCTTCAAGAAGCTAACCTTCAGGAAGCAAACCTTCAAGGAGCTAAGCTAACTAATGTGAAAAACTTATCATTTGACCAGCTCTCTAAAGTAAAAACCCTTCATAATGCAAAATTAGATGACAAAAATTTTACGCTACTTAATGAGCAATACATTACCGCTTGAAAATCTCAGGTAAAAACGAGTTAAGAATAATACTGAAACTTTCAAGTGGTTACATCAATTTTTTTTGTTTATCGACTCCAAACGTAACTGTTTTAAGGTATCTATTTTTGATTATACTTATCAGGAATGGTTTAATCTAATGAGCCGAATTTAAAAAAATTAAGTTACTACTATTCTATACCTTTTATGATGCTTCTTCTGGATTTAATTTTGATCTGAAGTTCACCTTAATCCTTTCAAGATGAGAAGTCTGTCCTGAATTGATTTTTGATGTTCCTCTTCACTCAAGGAAGGATCCTTTAAAGAAACCCAAAGTTCGCAGGGAATTTGCGAACAGTCGCCGCAATTTTGATAACCTTTTTCCTTAACGCATTTGTAAACAGGGCAGACATCAGCACCAATATGCTGAGCCCAATAAACCTTGCCTTCAATTGCATTACAACCGGCGCATTCATTATTCAGGAGAGGACACCCATCACAATTTACTCCACATACACAAATCATCATATACCTTCCGTAAACAATTTTATAAAATATAAACAAATTTTGAGGTTTAAGGTAAATAACTGTTTTAGGTTATTCAAATTATTGAGTACATTTAGTTAGCTTTTGAAGCTCACTATGTCATATTTACCTTTATTTCCAAAAGTTGTCTGAAATTTATAATACTTTGCCAAGTAAGTTGAAAGTATTCTTCGATTTCAAAAACTACTTTTTTTAGGATTAACGGTTTTAAAATATTATCAGAAAAAGCAGCGAACCAAACTTTCTGCACTAAACTTATTTTCTGCACTAAACTTATTTTATACTTTATTCACAGATTTAACTATAAAAAATCTCTACACTTTATTAGTTTTAGATATTAGTCTCAAGCATTTTGGGATAATTCTTTTAGATTTATGGTTTTTTAGAAAATGGGCATACTGCCGTGGAATAAAACGAAAGCAAGAAGATAAAATGATGTTATTCAATCGTAAAATTCAAAATAGTTATAAAGTAGCATAATTCGATAGTTTGTGCAGAAAGTTTATAAAAAGTGCCTCAAAAGTAATGTGCGGAGTTTAAATGCGTCTATCAAACTAAATTTGAAACCCACATACCCAGAGGCGAGAAATGATAGCTTTGAGAGTACTTGAGGTTTGTTTATTCCTGCCTCTTGAATAAAAGAAAAGAGGTAAAGAGTAGATGATAGTAAAGAAAAAATTTGGAATAAGTGCGATATTTGCAACAATACTATTAGCAGCCATCTTGTCAGTGTCGATCGCAAGTGCACAAGAAAATGAGACCACACAAGAAAATATGACTATGGAGCTTACCTTTGGCCCGGAAACTCTTGATAAACTGAAAAATGATCCGTATTGTGTTGCTGCATATGGAAGCATACCAGCTTTTACAACTTCGGAGGAGAGGTATCAATGGATTAACACCCTCAGTAACATACTGGACAATTTATATAATTCAAGTTTTATGCAAGACCAGGAAAATTTGAAGTATTTTGATCCATTTGGCCCTATTAAAACTTCTGGTATAACCTTTGATGGTGTTATAGAGATAAGTGTTAACAATAGTTCAAAAGTTGATAAGCCTTTGTTGGACGAATTCTATCAGCTTATTGACACAAAAGCAAGCAGTATGGGGGTTAAAGAAGTTCCTGTAGTGTTCATGCGCGAAGATGACCTACCTCTGGATGATCTTGAACCTCCAAGCTCGACGGAGAATGATGAAAACTCTGTTAATGATAGTATTTCTAACACAAGTGACTCGAATGAAAATAAATCGAGTAAGGTTAACTCAACTCCAGGTTTCGAATTATTGGGAAGCCTGGTTTGCCTATACGGTGGCTGGAAGCTCAGGAAAAAGTAAAGTAAGAACGGATTGCATCCTGAAATAGAGTTTGGTGAACTGAGAATTAAGGGTTTATAAGAGATACATTGTGTCATATTAATAGTAACGTGACTATTATTCTGTAACTTTCTATCTCTTATATACTATATTTTTTCATCAAAAATAGGGTTTTATTATCTATACCAATGCAGAAGCCAATAATATAAAACTTCTGAATTACCAGGTATTATCTTTTTGGGTTCTTTCATCGAGAGATAACAGATTACTATATCTGTTAACTCTCTCTTGCTAACGCCAATTTAACAAGCACAAAGTTTACTATTGATCAAAAACCTTCAAAAATAAAAAATGACTTTCCCTACGTATTGAGTAAATGACTTTCCCTACGTATTGAGTAAATGACTATCCCTGCATATTGAGCGCAAGACTTCTTTTTTGTTTAGAATCAAAATGAAAAAAATAAACTAATACTTCAGGTAATTATTCAGAAAAACTATCCGAACACTGATAAACCTTCCTTCAGTAGCAGAGAAGATTTAAACCAGAACAGCAGGAAAATTCATGGATTTAATAAAAACTGCCTGTAATATCTTTGAAGGGCAGACCTTGCTTTATTGACGGAATCCCCGGTTGAGATACGTCCTGACCAGCTTATATATATCCCCGCGGGTTTCGGTACAGGATACATATAATACCTGCAATACACTTCTCAAATTTCGGACTATAGACCAGCCTGCTAATTCAGAGAATAGTATAGAGATACTCGAATTAAATAAATAAGACTGGATAATACAGGCCACGGTAGATATTAAGGTTTTTGTGGCAGTGTCAATTATAGAGACACTATCGCCTCTTCCATTAGGAATATATGCATAAATACTGGGAGTGAGTTCTTCCCCATTCCGGGGTATGGAAGGTAAATCTGTTTCAGGTAGTTTACCTGTGAACTACCTGATTACCATTGGATTGCTTTCTACCTTCACAATAGCTGTAACTTTGTTTGTACCGGTATTGATTACAGAGACGGTGCCATCATTGTAGTTAACCACATACGCACTTGTCCCTTCAGGGTTCACTGAAACACCAACAAGTCAGCTCCTTACATTCACCGTGGTTACGACGTGTTTGTGGTCGCATTAATTACAGAGACAGAATTGCCCTGCCGGTTAGCCAGATAAATGTTTTTTCCGTCTGGACTGACTGCAACCCCGTAAGGATTATTTCCTACCCTCAAAGGTGACTGTAACAGCGTCGGTTGCAGTGTCAATTATAGAAACAGTGCTATTTTTTCCATTAACCACATAGACAGTTACTCCACTCGGGGAGACTGCGATTTCCTCAGGCAGTTTTTCCACATTCACAGTGCCCATTAATCAAAATTGATACGAATTTCAGAACTATTTCCTGTGATCAGAGACTCATTGATCATTCTTAATTCCATATTTGGAGAAGCAGTTTTGAGTTATGGGATAGACTCATAGCTAAGTAAGTTTATAAAGCGACAAATATTTTCTCTGTAGATTATCTAGTACATTTCAAGGTAACTGAGGTAACATATTACAAGCAAACCCCGCTCTTTCCATCCTTAGACAAGCCACTTTGCCATGCCCGTTGCTTGTGTTTTTGGTTTTCCACAAAGAACCTTATTTAAGCAGCTTAAAATATCTGATCTCATACACGAAGCAGTGAACTTTTTACATACAAGAACCTGCTGAAGTTCATATAATAAATTAAAAGTAGGATCGATAAAAATAAATGTGGTGTGGAATCAAAAAGGAATGGTGAAACCTTGAAAGCCCTGGTTATTATAGATATGACTAACGATTTCGTATATGAAACCTACGAACATGAAGGAACATTATATGAGGGAAAACTTGTAGCCCCTATGGCAAAGGCAATTGTTGACAAAATAGCCAGGCTGATAATAAAGGTGGTAAAAGGGGGAACAGTCAGTGTTATCAGGATTCCGAAAGATCACCTAAACGCCTTTATGAACCCCGAACTCGAACTGAAAGCTGCAGAGCTAGGAATCGATGAAGTATTCATGACAGGCCTGGTTGAGGAAGTCTGCATATACGTTAATAGCCTTGGTTTCCTTGAAAGAGGCTTTCGAACAAATATCGTAAAAGGTTGTACTGCGCCTTTTGATGAAGAAAAAGGGAGAGAAGCTTTTAGCGAACTTACGGGATGCGGAGCAAAAATGGTTGATGATATTCCTGAAGACATAAAGGTTATCCTGCTCCTTGAAGACGAACATGATGAAAATTCCGAAGAAATAAAGTCAGGAGACTGGCCACCTCATAATATGAAAGGAACCCCTGGAGCCATGACCGTAAAGACGATCAGGGATGTGCTTGAGGGAAGGTATAGCTAAGTAACCCCGAAATACTCCAGATGCTCACAGAGAAAAGTCTCTGGCTTTCTATTTACCGGATTAAATATATTGAGAGAGTCACATTCGATTATTCTCTTTTTAATTACTAGTACTAGGATTCCGAAAAATAAGGAATTAATTTTGGAATCGAAGCACTAGTGCATCGATTCCAAAGCATGTCCAAAATGAACTTTTTGAAAACCAGATTGAATCACTCTGCGACCGGCTGCTTTTTCCGTGTTACAGAGTTCCATGCGACTTTAAAACAGTATTTGTGTCATTATTTGCGTCAATATTTGCGTCATAAGCTGTAATTATTTTCTTATTATGCATGTATTTGAGAATCAATGCACTAGTTTTCGAAATAGAATTATGCTAGAATCTATGATTGACAGGGTCCATAGGTTAAAATACGTACTTTGCACTAAGATTTTGGATATACACAACGCCAAAAAAGTAAATTCAACTGTGAAAAAACTACATTACTGATTTTTATAAAGTAGACTTATCTAAAATTAATAATTATTTGCAGTTTTTGTTTTTAAGTGCGCATAAAAATTTTTAATATATAGATACAAAGATGATTCCCAATATATATGCGAAAATTAGTTTTATTTTAAAATAGTTATACAATTTTTATACGAAGGTTCAAGTCATCGTTTGTAGCCAGATGATTAAATATATTCAGGAATAATTTATAAATAATTAATATAAGTAAAATGACTAATCTACGTCAGCGCTTCCTTTATAACTGTTTGACTATTTTTTCTCGATGTTCCAGATCTGTGACATTGAGAGGCTTCCGGGATATATAGAAGGAGGGTACAGTTCTTTATATCGAGAGAACATATGTTCAGGAGACAGTCCAAAAGAAAATAAAAATTAAATACTAATATAAAATTCCAAATAATTATATTTATCATTTCTAACATTATATTGAATTATGTGTAAAAATACTAAAAATTGGAGATTATATTATTTACTTTATAGTATTATATTAAAAGTATATTAATGTGCTTATTATAAAAATCAAAATCGCTTTCCTTAAGTTATAATAATTTCAAACTGCTGGGTCATGATGAGGAGAAGGATATGCTTGAAAATGCCCAAAAAGAGCAACATAGGAATGCCTCTGAAAGGTATTATGCCCGAAAAGAAGAGCAACAAAGAAAAGCCTCTGAAAGGTATTATATACGACAGAAAACCGCTGAAATGGAGAAGCCAGGCGAAAGATTCAGGCGCGAAATCATTAGTCCCTTGACAGAGGCACAACCCATAGAGAGACGACTGATCTTTCTTGAACCAAATGATAACCTAGCCCTGGAGAGGATCATGGGAAAGAGCGATCTTGTCGATACCTCCTATCTGGAACTTGGACTGCTCGCAGCCAGACCAGTTTGCAGAATACAGGTCGTGAACCTCTTCGGCAGACCAGAAGGTTACGGTACAGGTTTTCTTGTCGGCCCAAATCTGCTGCTAACGAATAACCATGTCCTCGATACAGCAGAGCTAGCAAAGAAGAGTTTTGCAGAGTTCGAATATGAACAAGATATAAACGGTCGAAAAAAGACATCAAAATCCTTCGACCTGCGACCCGACGAGGTCTTCGTCACCGATCCGGAAATGGACTTCACATTTGTATCCGTGGCTCCCATTGCCACAGAAGGGACAGAGCTTACCGATTACGGATTACTACGTCTCGTGGAAGACACCGGCAAGGTCCGGACCGGCGAATACGTCTCTATTATTCAGCATCCTGATGGTGGTCTCAAAAATTGCTGCCTGCGGGAAAACAAAGTTGTAGATATCTTCGACGACTGGCTGCACTATCTGACCGACACTCAATGCGGAGCCTCAGGCTCACCCGTATTCAACGATCAGTGGCTGGTTGTGGGCCTGCACCATTCAGGAGTGTCAATGAAAGATGCTCAGGGTAACATCCTCAAGACAGACGGTCAGCCCTATCAAGAAGGCATCGATGCACCCAGTACCATTGCCTGGGTGGCCAATGAGGGCGTGCGCATCAGCCGCATCTTCAAGGCACTGGAGTCGCGCAGTGAGAACGAGCCGATGGCAGCCGAAGCTCTGAGAAGGCTTCGCAGCCATGGCACCGGTCCGGTCGGCCCTGCGATCATAACCGCCCCAGAACCCATCCCCGATGCAGTAATGGAGCTGGGAAAACTGCCCATGGAACATTACCGCCTGGCGGATGGTTACAACCCCGATTTCCTGGGTTCTCTGTACCATCTGCCGCTTCCCAAACTGGCCGAGAATCTCCAGTCCAAAGTCGCAACGCTCAAGAACGGAGGTCAGATTCTCACCTATCTGCACTTTTCAATTGTGATGAATGCCGATCGAAGGCTGGCCTTCTATACCGCGGCCAATATTGACGGCAAGAAGCTGGAGAAGATCAAACGCACCCGCGACAAATGGTACTTTGATCCGCGTCTCGACCAGAAATATCAGGCTGGACCCAAATTGTATGAAGATAATCCACTTGACCGCGGACATCTGGTTCGCCGGCTTGATCCCTGCTGGGGACCAAATGCCAGGGACGCGGGAGAGGATACATTCCATTTTACTAATTGCTCGCCTCAGCACAAGCGCCTCAACCAGCATGATTGGCTTGAAGTAGAAGACTACATACTGAAGACCGCAGATAATGCAAATGCGCAGATATCGGTATTCACCGGTCCCGTCTTCCGCGAAGACGATATGATTTACCGCAATGAATACCTCCTGCCTGCCGATTTCTGGAAAGTGGTGGTATTCGTCAATAAGAACGGAAAGTTCGGCGCCACTGCCTACCTGCGCACGCAGAAGAATTATTTGGAGAGCAGGGAGTTCTTCGACGATGAGTTCAAGACCTGGCAAGTACCGGTAGTGCAGGTTGAAGCGCTGACCGGCATATCATTCGGCTTACCTAAAGATGCCGATCCTATGGCCCGGGCAGCAGCTGAAAAGGGTCTGGAAAGCCAGAGGAGCTATCTCCGGAGGATTCGCTCTGCTGCGGATATAATGCTCTGATACGATTACTTGATGGTTGTTGCCACGGATTAGACAATGAAGCACAGTCTTAGCAATGAATTAACAGGGCTCAAGCCGACAAGCCTTTTTTTCGTGTAGGCTTCACTTCATTTTGTGGGCAAGCTCAATTATTGGTCTTTTTTTCTCCGAATTTATAAACATATTAGTAATGAAAGGTCGTAACTTTCCAATCTTGTTAGAAAGAAGCATTGAGAGTAAAGTTTTCCGCCAACACCTTCACCACACCTATTTCATAGTTCAGTTTTATCTTGCCCTATGTTAAGGTCTGTATTGAAGGAGTTCGTGGGTTCGAACACCATACTTTGCACTAAGTTTTGGGATTACAGGTAACTCAAAAAAACACAACGCTACTGCAAAATTTCAACAAGACTTCTTTTAGAACAAAGTTGTAAGATATGGACTAAAGTCGCTGAATTTTATTCCTGTTAGTGTGTTACTGGATTGTTTGAGATGGGCCAATGAAGAAAGAAATCGAGTGCTACACACCCGATTAACTATAGCATAACTTATCTCAAATTAAAATTTAAGAACTTAATAGCGAATGCTATAAAATTACTCAGTGTAATATTATTTTTTGAAAAATGTAAGTGAAAGTTATAGCTTAAGAATTTTAAAATTTAATTAATAATACAATCCACTTTGAAAATCAGTAGATAAAATGTAAGATCAATTGGTTTTTACCATTCGGAAGTCAGTCTGATCGGAACTACTGGAAGTATCGAAAAAGGGAAAAATATTACCTTACTACTGCTTCCCAAGTTTATTCCCAAGTGACTAATCGTACTACCTAGAATCTCCAGATAAATCTTATTTTATCAAGCCCTTTTGAACATACCAGTCATAATCGTGGGCAAACCGCTCTTTATCAGATTTTACAAGCTGGCAGAAATATTCTGTTGTCTGGCGATGCATTTCATCCTTATCCGGATATTTGATATCTCCACGAATCGATTTTGCTAGCTTTTTACCAAGATCTTCGGCATTTCCCGCAGCCTGTTCGAGTGCAGAAGGATACATCCCAACTGCAACACCAAGGCCACCGACAACAGTAACACCAAGATTCATTAGCACACTGTTCATATATTCTACAACCACATCTGCCTTGCTTCCCCCTGCTGTGGACACAGAGCACCCGAACTTTCCCGTCAGCATCTGGCAATGGATAGCATCCGAAAGTCGGTCAAAGAAAGCTTTCATAGGGGCCGGAACCGAGTTAATATAATTCGGAGCGCCAAAAACGATTCCATCGGAGTTCAGAATTCTGTCAAAAAGCTCCTCAAAGTCATCGATCTGAGGGCACTCCCCAGTCGCATAACAGGCTCCGCACCCTGTGCAGTATTCTATGTGCAGTTTATAGAGATCTATTAGTTCTACATTGGCACCTTCTGACTCAGCACCTTTGAGCACTGATTTTACAAGTTGAAGAGTCTTGCTTTCATTTCCTCTCGGGCTTGCATTAATTCCTAGAATTTTCACTATTATCACCTAGATTAAATGAGTTACACAATGATTACAGGAATTATACAGGATTAATGTATTATTTTTTGCCTTTTTCAGGAATACTGGCGTGAGCTACAGGACTCCTTTTTCCTCTCACTAGAGATGCGAATATTCCAAGAATACAGAAAGCCGTAAACAGCGTGAAAGCATAATGCAGGCTTAAAACGAACTGGGGGTAATATTCAGGCGTGATCTCTACAGGACCGATAACAATTGCAAAGATCATCATTGCGATGCCCATCGACAGCATCTGCCCAAGGAGGCGCATGGTCCCGTTCATTCCCGATGCAACGCCATAGAATCTTTTATCAACGGAACTCATGATTGCATTCGTGTTTGGAGAAGAGAAGAGCCCGAAACCTATACCAAGAATAATCAGGGTGATAATGAGGTGCCAGATAGGAGTTGTTTCTTTAAGGAAAATTAGAAGGAAGAGCCCAAGCGCAGTAAATGTCATCCCTGCGGACGCAACAATCCGCGGTTCAATCTTGTCAGAGAGCCTGCCGGCAATTGGCGAAACCATAGCCATGATAACTGGCTGTGCTACCAGGATAAATCCGGCATGTTCAGGAGTGAAACCTTTCGTGTACTGAAGATCGAGACTTAAAAGAAAGGTCACTGCGTAAGTAGCACTGTAATTTATTAGCGCAGATAGGTTTGAAAAGGCAAAAATTCTATTTTTTGTCAGGAGACTTATGTCAAGAACGGGAGAAGGTGTTCTAATCTCATATAGAGCAAAAATAATTACCCCGAGAGTCCCCACAGCTAAGAGGACAGCACCTTTAAAGTCTGGGAGAACTGAAAAACCATACATTACTGCAACTACAGATGCACCGTATATGACTGACCCTATCAGGTCGAACTTCTCCCCTCTGCACTCAGCCCATTCACCTTTAATCTTCCACAAGATCAGGATAATTGCTGTAATGCCTATGGGAACATTTACGAAGAAGATGCTCCTCCAGCCAAGATACTGCGTCATCGCGCCTCCGAGTAAAGGACCAACAGAAAGCCCAATGTAAACTGCAGTAATATAAGTACCAAGAGCTTTTCCACGCTCACCGGGCGGGAAGACTGAGGTAACGATGGCGACGCCTGTCCCGAAAATCATTGCACTCCCGATACCCTGCATAACCCGTATTCCAATAAGCATTTCCGATGAGAAAGCCATGGTCATAATTAAAGACGAAAGGCTGAAGAGCGTAATACCATAGAGGAAAATCTTTTTCCTCCCATAAATGTCTGCGATTTTTCCGAAAGGGACAAGAAACAATGCTGATGAAAGGAGGTAAGCGGTCGCAACCCAGGAAAGGGCAATAGCATCCATGTGAAATTCGGACCCAATCGCAGGCAGGGCAATATTTACTGCCGAACCGTCAAAAGGAGTAATAAATCCAGAAAGTATCGCAATGAAAAGCACGACCTGTTTCCCTGTGCCGACAACAGAAGCATCAGGTGTATTGTAGATTTCCGGACCTTTAGCAGGTGATCCGGCGTTATTCGTATCTTTTTTCATGTGTATCACTTATCAGAAGGATCGTTATCTATGCTTATGGTGTCAGAAAAATCGCAATCAATTGATATGCAGGATAGATTATATCAGAGACGAAACTCTTCATTAATACTTTTCCTCGTTATGGCTGACTAATCGGTCATTTAGTACAGTTTGTTTGTATTAAACATTACGCTGAAGCAAAACTTTGAAACAACCGTTACTCTGCAACTGTTACGATGTTGATCTTGTCGTTGCTGAGATTTTAGGCCAAGCCTTTTTTCAAAAGGTTTGTGCCACAACCGTTGCACCAGTTGATTGCGCCGACCAGCTTGTTACTGGAGTTTTTCGGTCAAGCTTTTTTTCAAAAGAGTTGTAATCATGCCGATAGTGTTTTGAGATGTGGTCGTCAAATCAAAACTTTCACTCCAAAATACGAGAAGGAAAAATGGAAATACTATTATATTTTTTCGTAGTTGGAAATCCATTACTACTTTTACCCATATAATTTGAAGATGATAAGAATCAATAGAAAGGTTTAGTGCAAAAAGATTACCAAAATTTTCGTCCCCTTCTCAAATTCACCTATCCTGAGGATTTCTGGAAAGGACCCTATGAAACATGCCTGTATTTCGCCCAGATAACCTATTTAAACATTAATATGGATGAAATTTTCTGTAGAAAAAACAAATATGCTTTATACAGTAAAAAAGGCAGTGTTTACTCTGTGGAACGATAGGAAACTCAATTGATATTCTGAATACGAGATTCAGATATGCAATTTTGAATTTTGGGGTCAATCCAGTAATTAAAAGGTCTTTAATCACTTAACTCCAATAATCTAACAGTTGCAAAGTTCCTGCCTAACTTGGAAAACTAAGGAAATCGGAGGATTGATGAAAGAAAAGATGAACCTTTTTATATTAATAGACTGGTTTATGATTATTAACTTATAACAATAACCTAAAGAGATTGATAACTTGGTGACAAAGATTTCTCGTCTATCCAATATCCCGGCGGAATATCATCACCTACCTTAAGCTTCCCTGTTATTCCTGTGTAATTTCCTTATTTCAATTAAATCAAATTGCAGGCGGACATCCTACCCTCAACAGGTGTCCGATCTTCAATTTCAGGGCAAAAACATGTAAAAAATATGATATGTAAAAACTTTAAAGGCAGTGTCCGAATTTGCTGTAAATTCAAAGTTAATTTTGCGTGTATTGAGTATAATTCCGTTCTTTCAATATTGAATTATTCCGTTCTTTCAATATTAAATTTCAAAATACTAACTTCTTGAAAGTTATGATTTTACAAAAAATCGTCACATTGCCGTTAATTTCGATGCAAAGAACATGATCAGGGCGTTTGTCAATGCAATTAAATGTGTCTCTGGATTTGATTTTGAAGGTAAAGCAGATCTAATGTCAATTGAATAACAATAAATTTGGAAGAGTGTATAAATTGAGATTCTCAGAATCGGATGCACTGTTTGAACATCTTGAAGTTGCAGAATATTCGCTAACAATTGCGACATCTATCAAGAGTTTTATATTACCAACAAACATGGATACTTTTATCTAACAGAGGGAGAGGCATAAGAATGAAATTGTGGGTTATTTTAACGGCCTTTTTGTTATGTTTTACAGCAATGCCATCGTCGGCGACTGTCGAAATCCCAGCGGGTACAGTTTCGTCCTACTCGCTAAATATTTCTGGAGAAACTTATGTGCTGACAGGTGATGTTGATGCTTCAGCCACAGCATTCTCAGTAGATGCTGACAATGTAACGTTTGATGGAAAAGGGCACACAATTACGTTTGCACAGAACACGGCTGGCAGCGGGATTTTATCTTCGGTCAAAAATGATATCGTGATCAAAGATGTCACAATCAACCAAAAGAACAAGAGTATAGCATCTGCGTACGGAATATGCTTGGTTGACTGTGATAATGTAAGTATTTTGAATGCTACGGTTGACGTATATAAAGGTGCGGGAATTTATGCAAAGTCAGCATCATCACATGTGAATATCCGTGACTGTAATATTTCCTCAAATATCCATGGAATATTTGCGGCTGACAGTCAATATATAATGGTTAATGGATCTACCCTTAACTCCACGAAAACCAATTCCATCCGTCTATCCAATTCGGGATACTGTAATTTTTCGGGTTGTGAGTGCAACTCTACAAATATTGGTATAAATTTGAATGGTGGATCAAATAACAATACTTTCACTGATTGTATAGTGTCAACTGTTTTTGGAGACAGTATTGACATCAAAGCATCAAATAATAATACATTTTTGAGATGTAATACATCGGCTATTGGAAAAAATAATGGGATTTCGTTAGTCAATTCAAGTTGGAATGCATTCACGGATTGTGTTTCGATTGCTGAATATGGTTTGGGAATAAATATAACTGACTCGTGTGATAATATATTCAACGGGTGTACTGTCAATGTTATTGAAGATATGCCCATAATGATAACAAATTCTACAAACAAATTCTCAAATATGAGTGTTTTCTCTACAAGGGCATCTGCACCACATGATTCCAAACATATTTTAACTGTAGGAGATTCAATTACAAAGGGTGTAGGAGTTAATCACGGGCTCGGGTATGGAGCGTATCTAAACGCCACTCTAAATGCACATTCTCCTACCTGGTACGTGTCTAATGTCGGAATTGGGAGCACCACGGCAGCGCAGGGTCGAGTCACGTTTCCTCAGTGGTTAGATATCTACAATCCTAACATTGTCTTAATCATGTATGGGCAAAACGACATTTCTGCTGGGCGCAGTGAACAGGACATAATTAATGATATACTGTGGATGGCACAGGAGGCAACAAACCGAAGCATCACTCCCTACATATTGACGACTGTACCAATTTCAAAGAATAACTACAAGCGTATATCGTTAAATGACAACCTAACTACACAAGCTGAGTTGGCCGGCATCTCGGTAATAGATACATACGACTCTGTTGACTTATCACCAGAAAACGGTGTACGCGATGGGTATGATATGAATAACTCACGTGATGATGGAATACATCCAAATTCAGCTGGGTATACACTCATGGGGAATTATGTCGCTAAACATATCCTGGCATCTGTATACCCAAACACTGATTTTATCAGTAATGTTACCTCAGAAAAAACTCCCTTGAATGTTACTTCTACTGATAAAAGTACAGAACCGCTAACTTCATGGAACTGGCTTTGGAAATGGCATATTTTCAACAACTAGAAAATCCTACACATAAATATTTCAGAGCAGGAAACTATACTGTTAGCTTATAACGGTAAAGAATGCTGCTAGAAACAACACGAAAACAAAAAAGGCTCTTCGTTATTTTAGGCGGATATCCTCATAATGTCTTCATAAAAACCAACGCGGTCTCGGATTGAAATATCCATAGAGAATGACGAAGAGCCACAAAAATGAATTGAGCCTTTGCTAATTTCTGAATTAATACTTTAATCTTAAATTAAATGCATTAAATCCCTTTTTTATTAAAAAATTGCTTTTCAGGCTGTCTCAAAACCATTTTGAATATTACAATTGGGTAATACCCATTTCAATTTTTACTTCATTTTGCATGGCTGTCAGATAAATGAAAGCTGTGTTATTTTGAGTCATTTGTTGTAGTTTACGTAAATTTCTAATGTCTATAAGGTACCATAAAGCAATATTTTTAAAAGAAGTCCTGGATGATAGGCTGGACAACTTTCCTTAGAGTAAGTGGATTCTATGGCATTAATATCAACAACATCTGCGATGTCGTTTCGTACTCTGGCAATATGTTTTTAAGAGACAAAATCTTTCAGGCCTAATGGAAGTAAAAATTGCTGCGTTTGATTGTACTTTATAAACATGGTGAAACACTAAAATTAAATTTTGTAATAATTATAACTATTCTGTGGTTTTTAACCCAAATGTACGATCAGACATAGTTTAGAGACTGCCTATCTTTAATATTTTTAAAAATTTTCAGAATTTTACTTTATAATCTGAAATTAGTACTTTTTTTTCACAACCTAAATTTAATGTTGATTTCCTGTAAACTGTAGCATTTTTATTGCAATACATTTTGAAAAGATATTGCTCCTTCCCATAAACCAGATAAATTCTTTTCTTAACCATCCTGAATTTAACTGAATTTCCCGTGATAAAATTAAAGCTGATCGTTAGTTCATTCTTCACAGCTCTTTGATGGTTTCCATCCCTCAGTTTATAATACAGCTCTTTAATGGATTCCATCCCTCAATTTCTAATGCTTCCAGTACTGTATAAACTCTGCGATCTGTAGTTCCGCTTTGTTCTGCTATTTCATCTATGGTCGCTTTAGAGATCGTTCCGTCATTCCCTGCTTTACACTGGATCAGTAATGAAGCTATTTCATTGAATGTCTTTTTAGCCCCGTTAAATTCTTTGACCTTGCTGTAGTCCTCTGTACTTGATAAATTCAGAAATTCCCTTGCAAATTGTTTTGACGTTTCACTAACATTCACTCCCTTCTCAGGTGTCCATTCCAAAAAATCCAGTTTGCATGCTTGCAGCTCTGCAAGATATAGTTCATCATTTTGATCTTCCATAAAGTTACCAACTCCTAAAATTAGGCCTTCTGTGTGATTCTATGTATGATTCTATTTTTCTATTAGATTCGATTCTTCTACTTATTGGAGGTCGAAAGATAAAGCACTTTTTAGTTCAGAATTCTATCAAAAGTATGAGCCTATTCCAAAACCAACTTTTATTTCCAAATTCATATGCGTTTCTGAGTTACCTGACTTATAAGTATTAGGAGTTACGCAGTTGGCTCCTAGCATATTGTTTTTTCCAAACTTTCAAATATTTGAATTAATTTAACGTGTATTGGGGATTCCTTAAGTATTCTGTCACTGCCACTCTTCTAATTTTCATAGCACTTTCAAACCAGGATA